>NZ_WTFC01000024.1:0-41530 GCF_009795795.1 Gilliamella sp. Pas-s95
CCAAGAAAACGGCATAAGTTTAAAAGCCCTGCCTCCTTTTATTCAAAGGAGCTAAGAAAAATTGCACTTCATGGTGTAATCTAGGTGTTCTCAAGAAAATCAACCTCTTATACGAACTAGGCAAGATACTGGCAGCTAACAAACCCGTAAAACCACAAATAGAACACCCTAATATCAACCATTTAGCTCCAAAAAGTGGTTAGAAAAGATATTGATTTTATTTGTTTTTTATAAAAAAACAAAAGCACTAAATTTGCTTATCTAAGTTCTTTAGCATCTCAATAATTGGCCTATTGGCGTCTGGGAATTCGTCAGCATTGAGATCTTCTTGGTCAACCCAACGACTTGGTTGTCCTTCTTTAGCAAAAGGAACGCCATCCCATTCTTCGACTAAATAAGCATGGATGGTGATGTCGCGATCTTCATAACTGTGTTTAAAGACTTTTAAGAATTGGGCTTGATGGATGTGAATGTCGACTTCTTCGGCAATTTCGCGTAGTAAGGTTTGATATGGGGTTTCACCGTTCTCAATTTTCCCACCCGGAAACTCCCAAAAACCGGCAAGATGGGAATCTTCGCCGCGTTGGGTGATAAAAATTTGACAATTTTGTGAACGAATAATACCTACAGCAATTTCAGTATGTTTTTTCATAATCCTGTCTGTTTATCTGTAAATTTAGGGAAAGTAGAAGCTTTCCCTTTTTATTAAATCACCGACTTTAAGCGGTGATTTAAACATCAATTTATTTGATAATACTAAATTTTTGTCTTAATTAACAGCACCATGACAATGTTTATATTTTTTACCTGAACCACAAGGACATGGATCGTTGCGTCCTACTTTGGATTGTGAGCGTACCATTGGTTGTGGTGCACCAGTTGGCTGCGCTTCACTTTCACCACTCATACCGGCTAGTGATTCATGATTAGCTTGCTGCTTAGCCATTAATTTTTCCATTTCGGCAAGGCGTTGGCGTTCGGCTTCGTCTACTTCTTCTTGCGAGCGAATTTGTACACGGCTTAGAATACCAATAACATCATATTTTAATGATTCTAACATGCTGGCAAACATATTAAATGATTCTCGCTTATATTCTTGTTTTGGATCTTTTTGCGCGTAACCACGTAGGTGAATACCCTGACGTAAATAATCCATTGAAGCTAAATGTTCTTTCCAAAGCGTATCAAGTGTTTGTAGCATGACACTTTTTTCAAAGTGTCTAAATGCTTCAGCACCAGCAGTATTTTCTTTTTCTAAATATCTGTCTTGTGCCATTTGTAAAATACGTTCGCGCAGTGTTTCTTCATGTAGATTTTGTTCTTCATCTAACCATTTTGCTATTGGTAAATCTAAGTCAAAGTCTGTTTTTAGCGCCGATTCCAGTCCCGGAATATCCCACATTTCTTCAATTGATTGTGGTGGAATATATTGGTCAATTAGTGTATTAAATACATCGCTTCGGATTGAATCAATAGTATCTTTTATGTCGGTATTATCCAGTAAGCCGTTTCGTTCACGATAAATAACTTTACGTTGATCGTTAGCAACATCATCATATTCTAGAAGTTGTTTACGTATATCGAAATTGCGGCTTTCCACTTTCTTTTGAGCGTTGGCAATGGCTTTAGTTACCCATGGGTGTTCAATGGCTTCACCTTCTTTCATGCCCAGTTTACGCATCATGTTACCTACACGTTCAGAGGCGAAGATTCGCATCAATGGATCTTCAAGTGATAGGTAAAAACGTGAAGCACCTGGGTCACCTTGACGACCTGCACGACCACGTAACTGGTTGTCGATACGACGTGATTCATGACGCTCTGTACCTAAAATGTACAGCCCTCCCAATGCAATCACTTCTTCGTGTTTTGCTTGCCAAGCTTGTTTTGCTTTTTCGATATCTTCTGGAGTTGGGTTTTCTATTTTTGCTATTTCGCTTTGCCAGTTTCCACCTAGCATTATATCGGTACCACGCCCCGCCATATTAGTAGCAATAGTCACAGCGCCTTTGCTACCAGCATTAGCAATAATTTCGGCTTCTTGAGCATGGAATTTGGCGTTTAAAACATTGTGTTTAATACCTGCTTTTTTAAATGCTTGCGAAACAAGCTCTGATTTTTCAATTGATGCTGTCCCAACTAAAACTGGTTGACCGCGTTTTACACATTCTTGTACATCCGCCACAATTGCGTTAATCTTTTCTTTTTCGGTCATATAGACAAGGTCAGATTGATCTTTTCGTTGCATTGGACGATTAGTTGGAATAACAATCGTATCTAAACCATAAATTTGATTAAATTCAAATGCTTCTGTGTCGGCAGTACCCGTCATACCTGCTAGCTTTTCGTATAAACGGAAATAGTTTTGGAAAGTGATTGATGCAAGCGTTTGGTTTTCATTTTGGATTTTAACGTGCTCTTTTGCCTCAACTGCTTGGTGTAAACCATCAGACCAACGTCGCCCGTCCATTGTTCTACCAGTATGTTCGTCAACGATGATAATTTCATTATCTTTAACAATATAATCAACGTCACGATGGAAGAGGTGGTGAGCTCGCAATGCGGCGTTAACGTGATGCATTAATACGATATTGCTCGGTGCGTAAAGTGATTCATCACCTTTCATGATGCCTTGTTTAATAAGTAATTCTTCAACTTTTACTAATCCACGTTCAGTTAAATTAACTTGGCGTGATTTTTCATCAATGGAGAAGTCTCCATCCCCTTGGAATTGTTCAGAGTCTTCTTTTTCTTGACTGGTTAAATAAGGAATAATCTTATCAACACTAATATATCTGTCAGAACTATCTTCGGCTTGACCTGAAATAATCAGCGGTGTTCTTGCTTCATCAATTAAAATTGAGTCGACTTCGTCGACTAAAGCGTAATGCAATGGACGTTGTACTCGGGCATCTTTGTTAAATACCATATTATCGCGTAGATAATCGAAGCCATATTCATTATTCGTACCGTAGGTGATATCAGCATTGTAAGCCTCGCGTTTTATATGTGCGGGCATATTTGGTAGGTTGATCCCAACGGTTAAGCCTAAAAATTCAAATAAAGGGCGGTTATTTTCAGCATCTCGCTGTGCTAAGTAATCATTAACTGTAATAATGTGCACGCCTTTACCGGTTAATGCGTTTAAGTAGGCTGGTAATGTTGCTGTTAAGGTTTTACCTTCACCGGTACGCATTTCGGCAATGCAACGTTCATTGAGTACCATACCACCAATTAACTGTACATCAAAATGACGCATGCCAAATACACGCTTACTCGCTTCACGTACTACCGCGAAAGCTTCTTCCAATATATCATCTAATTGGGTTCCAGCAGCAATTTTTTGTTTAAATTCGGTGGTTTTTGCTTTTAGTTCATCATCGGTTAATGCTTCCATGGTCGGTTCGAGTGCATTAATGTTTTCAACTCGCTTGCGCATGCTTTTTAAAACGCGTTCATTACGGCTACCAAATACTTTTGTTAATAATTTTAATAACATAACTTTTCTCTTCTTTTCAATGCGGATATAAGGAATTAACCTTATATAAAAATTAGTTTTATTTGAGTTATAAATGCATTAAGCGGTAGCTTTGGGACCAGCCCTTATGCCATTATCTGGAGATAGTCGAATCACTTTGCTAGATGAAAGTTCAATATCATTAGGTGCGATAAAGAGCGCTGCAATGCATTGTTTTTGTGAATGCGGTAGCGTTTGTGATTTTTTTCGATCTACTTCTTGGTGATCTTGTACAATGGATGAAATTGCAATAATCCCAATTTGCGAAACAGAAGCTTCTAAAGGTAGCGCTTCTTGTTGATATAAACTGAATCCAGCAGCAATTGCACCTAATAATAAGTGTGATAAAGCTGTTTTAATAATTAAGCGTTTGCTGAGTTTTTGCCAATAGTTGATCATTGTCATAACGGTGTTATGTTAGCATTTTTTACTCAAATGAAAAACAATTATTACAAATGGTAATTTTTTATTATTTTTAATTTACATATGAATAAAATAAGCTTTTTAGAGGGATATTAAGTAATATGGACATTAAACTAGTACGGTTATAATTATTTGATTTTTTTGTAAATGCCACTTTTTTTGAAAAATAAGTGGCTTTAAATCAAATCAGTTAGGCATTATTCTAAACTTGCATGGCGATGTGCCATATCATCATTACTGTCTTTTTGTTGATTGCTCATGGTAAGAATGACTGTGTCAAAGATGACAAGTAACATTTGTTCAAAAAGACTCCCTAGTGGTTGTTGGCTTATTTGTGATGTGGAATATTTATTGCCAGATTGCAAAATAATATCAGGAGTCTGAATTTTTGCTAGTGTAGAATTAGGTGATGCACAGATAATAGCAAGATCAATAGCTTGCTTTAGTGCAGATTCTGCTATCATATTGACAGTGTTTGTTTCTCCCGACGCCGATGCTACAATTAATAAATCGCCCTGTTTTGTGGATGGTGTTGTCGTTTCGCCTACGACAAAGGCATTTAGCCCAAGTTGCATAAGCCTCATTGCTAAAGCTTTTAGCATAAGGCCTGATCGCCCTGTACCATAAACAAAAATACGATTATGTTGTTGTATTTTTTGTATCAAGTTCGTAATATTTTGTTCCGTTAATGTTTTAACCGAACGATTTAATTCGTCAATGATTAATTGTGATTGCATTTTTTTTCCTTAATAAGGGCAATAGCCTGAACTATTGCCGAGATAAAAATATGCCATTAGTTAACTTAACATTTTATTTTTATTAGCAAATTATTGTTATTTATTTTCCAATAAAACTTTACCAAGATTTAAATTCATTTCGTATTTAATTGCTGAGCAATCAATTCTTCGGCTTGTTGACAACTTAAATGCTGACACTGGGTAATAAAAGTTTCGTTCTGAAATAAAGTAAATAGTTTTCTAAGTATCGATAAATGTTGATTACTAGTTGATAACGCCAAATTAAAGATTAAATGGCAAGTTACCATTAAGTCAGCATTTTCCATTTGCCTAAATACAATGCCTTTAGTCGAACTATACTAAATTCAGTCGTAAAAGTTTATATAAGATTTGTGATTGGTGTGAAATAACAGCGATCATTACTAATGATATGGCAGATCCCATTCAAGTCGCTGAATTAGAAAAACAAACTCACGTTATTTTGTGTTAGTTTAAGGCTAAATTGATTTGTTAAATAATGATAATTGATTAATGTAATAACTTTATTTAGTCATACAAAATAATTGACATAATAATGAGCTGTTCTGCTATTATATTTGTATAACTTAAATTGACGAATCATAAAGATATGAAAATTCTCTTTGGTGTTCAAGGAACTGGTAATGGCCATGTCAGTCGTTGTAGAACATTAGCTAAAGCTCTGAAAATAGCTGGTGCTGATGTTGATTATATTTTTAGTGGACGAGACCCTAAAGACTATTTTGATATGCAAGCTTTTGGAGACTATAAAACTTATCGTGGAGTCTCTTTTGCAACGCTTAATGGTAAAATTAATTTTCGTAAGACTGTACAACGAATACGAGCATTTCGGCTAATTAAAGATGTACGTGAGCTTGATTTATCAAAGTATGATTGCATTATTAGTGATTTTGAACCAGTAAGCGCTTGGGCAGCGCATCATCAGCATCGAGAGTGTTTAGGGATAAGCAATCAGGCGGTGTGTCAATATCTTAAACCTAAAGAATATGGAATGATGGCTAATGTCATTATGAAATATTATGCACCTGTTACAAAGCCAATTGGTTTACATTGGTTCCATTTTGGGCATAAATTACTACCACCAATGGTTGATTCATTCCAAACTACGCCAACAGAAGATGGTAATGTTGTGGTTTATTTGCCGTTTGAAGGCCTAGATGAAATCATTGCTATGTTAAAACAATTTCAGAATCAAGATTTTATTTGTTTCCATCCTGATATTAAACAGTCTTCTAAATATAGCAATGTATCTTTGCAACCGCTTGGGCGAGATAGTTTTACCCACTCTTTAATTAGTTGCTCTGGTATTATTTCAAATACAGGTTTTGCCTTAATTTCAGAAGCCTTAGCACTAGGTAAAAAGATTTTGACTAAGCCTGTTTCAGGGCAGTTTGAGCAAATTTATAATGCACAATGTCTGCAATCTCTTGATATGGCAACGGTTATGGAAAATTTAAACTGTATAAAACTTAAGTATTGGCTTGATTTACCTTCTCCAAAAACAATAATTTATCCTGATGTGGCGACAGCGCTAGCTAATTGGATTGTTGCAGGTCAAAAAGAGTCGTTACTTTCTTTAAGTGAACGACTTTGGAGTCAGACGGTGTTTCCTGAAAATGTAAATAACCGTATTAAATCTTTAGGTTATGTATAAATAAATGTATAAAGGAACAAAAATGGTTTTAAGTATTATTGTGGCGATGGCGCATAATCGTGTTATTGGTTTAAATAACCAAATGCCTTGGCATTTACCTGCGGATTTAGCTTGGTTTAAAAAAAACACGATTAATAAACCTGTTATTATGGGACGAAAGACATTTGAGTCTATTGGGCGCCCATTACCTAACCGTCACAATATTATTATTTCAAGACAAGCAGCAATAGGATCTCACACAATTCCACATGTAAGTTGGGTACAATCGATCGAGGCAGCTATATTGTTAGCTCAAACACGGCATGTTGATGAAGCGTTTATTATTGGTGGTGGTAATATTTATCAACAGGCGTTACCTTTAGTTGATCGGCTTTATTTGACTCATATAGATGCAGAACTACAAGGTGATACTTATTTTCCTGATTATTTGTCTGAGCAATGGCAAGTCATTCATCAAGAAAGCCATCAACCTGACGATAAAAATGGTTATTTATACCAATTTGAAGTTTTAGAAAGAAAGCCATAAAGGCTAATTTTTTGGATTAAATTAGCCACTAAAATTAAAAAGTAGCAATTTAATACGTTAATTAACCTTAAAAACGTTTAGCTTCAATAACATCAGGTAGTTGTTTTATTTTATTGAGCACTCGATTTAACGAGTCCTGATCAAAAATTTCCATATCGACCTCAATAGTCGCTAACTGTTGCTTCATATCAGAGCGACTAATTAGACCAAGGACATTAACCTTTTCATTAGCCAAAATTGTAGTAATATCTCGCAATAAACCACTTCGATCATTGGCAACAATTTGTACAACCATGGTGTAGCTTGAGTTGGTACTATTGTTCCAAATAGCATGAGTAATTCGTTCAGGAGCGTGATTTTTAAGTTCTTGTAATTGTTCACAATCAGAGCGATGAATTGAGATACCTCGTCCTTGGGTAACAAAACCAGTAATGGGATCGCCAGGAATAGGGCGGCAGCAGTTTGCAATGGTGTACATTAAGTTTCCAACACCTTCAATAATAATTTCACAGCCTTTTTTATTGCTGGTTTTATTAGTGTTTTTGGTTTGTATATTTGATTTTTGGGCAATCTGCTTTAATACTGCTTCATCTTCTTCTTCTGCTGTTGGTTTATTAAATTGTGCATTGATGAAATTAACTAATTGATTAATCCTTACATCACCACTCCCAATACCAGCTAGTACCTCGTCAAACGAATGGGCGTTATATTTATTAATTAAGATTTTTTCAACGCTTTTTATACTAATATTTAAAGGTTCCAGCTCGTGTTCTAAAATTTGTTGTCCGGCGGCGATATTTTTATGTCGATCTTGTTTTTTAAACCAAGCTTGAATTTTTGCTCTTGCACGGCTACTGTTAACAAATCCTGTATTAGGATTTAACCAATCGCGACTTGGATTAGGTTGTTTTTGGGTAATGACTTCAACTTGATCGCCCATTTTTAAATGGTAGGTAAATGGTACAATTCGCCCGCTTATTTTAGCGCCAATACAACGATGCCCAACATCACTATGGATATGATAAGCAAAATCAAGAGGCGTCGATCCTGCGGGTAAATCAACAACATCGCCTTTTGGTGTAAAAACATAAACTCGGTCATCAAAAATCTGGCTACGAACTGCTTCTTGAATTTCGCCGCTTTCGGACATTTCTTGTTGCCATGTTAATAATTTGCGTAACCAAGATATTCGCTGATCGTAAGCGGTCATTTTGTCGGTACTGCCTTCTTTATACTTCCAATGAGCGGCAACACCGAGTTCAGCATCATTGTGCATTTGTTCAGTTCGGATTTGAATTTCGATGGTTTTATCTTGTGGGCCATAAACAACAGTATGGATAGATTGGTAACCATTTGGTTTAGGATTAGCAACATAATCGTCAAATTCTTTGGCGATATGTTTGTAATGGCTGTGAACAATGCCTAATGCATTATAACAATCTTCAATACTATCACTAATAATACGTACAGCTCGGATATCATATAGCTCTTCAAACTCAAGGTGTTTACGTTCCATTTTTCGCCATATGCTGTAAATATGTTTAGGACGACCATAAACCTCTGCACGAACATGATCTTGGTCCATTAGCTCTTGCAAATGGCTAACAAATTGGTTGATATATAATTCACGATCTAATCGCTTTTCTTGTAATTTTTTAGCAATAAAGCGGTATTCATCAGGATGTAGATAGCGGAAGCAAAAATCTTCCAATTCCCATTTTAATTGGCCTATTCCTAAGCGATTGGCTAAAGGTGCATAAATATTAAAACATTCTTTAGCAGCAAGCACTTGTTCTTCTTGGGGGGCATTGATTAAATTGCGCAAATAGGTAATGCGTTCTGCCAATTTAATGACTACACTTCGGAAGTCATTGACCATTGCCAGTAACATGCGACGAATACTATCAATTTGTTCGGTAGTAGCACTGCCGTTACGGATCGCTCGTAATTGGCGAATTTCTTTCATTCTGACAATGCTAGAAATGATATGAGAAATTTCACGATCGAAATCTTCAGGAATATCTTCTCGACGAATTATTTTTGTATCAACAAAAGGAAGCAACAAAGCAGCGCATAAACTATTGATATCCATATTAAGTGTCGATAAAATCTCGACCATTTCTATTGCATTTTGGAAACAATGGATCTGTTCTGGTGCGCCAGCGCTGTTTTCAAAACAAAAATCTAAAACTTCTCTAAATTTTTTATAAGATGCAGGGTTGGTTAATAATAATTCTTGTTTTATCCATCGTTCAACATCAAATTGGGTAAGAGAATAATGCTTTTCACTATGTTGGTGTGCGCCTCTAATCGATACCATAATTTATGTTCCTGATTTCGTTAACAACAACATTGATTCAATGTGTTTAGTTTGTGGAAACATATCTAAAATAGCAACTTTATTAATTTGATATCCAGCTTTGATAAGTTGTTTGCTATCTCGAGCTAGAGTTGCAGGATTACACGATATATAAACGATTTTTGACGGAGCTAATTTTACTATTTCTATTGTTGCATTTAATGCACCAGCTCTTGCTGGATCTAATAGTACTTTATTAAATCGCGATTGGCTCCATATTGAAAATTGTTGGTTATCGTCTAAGTTGCTAGTTAAAAAATTGGTTTCAGCACAAATCTCATTATTATTTAATATAGTGTTAAATTTTGCTTTTTCAACCAGTGCATCAATCCCTTCTACACCTGTTACACTTTTGCATAATGTTGCCATAGGTAATGAAAAATTACCCATGCCACAAAAGAGATCTAAAACTTGGTCAGTTGACTTTAATGCTAGCCAATTAAGCGTTTGCGCTATCATTTTTTGGTTAATCTTACAATTTACTTGAATAAAATCGAGAGGGCTAAACGTTAATTTTAAATGATTAAGCAAATAAAAATGTTCAGTGCTACCGGCAATATGCACTAAATCTTTTCCGTGAAAATAAAGTGAAATATTGTTATCTTCAGCGAATGTTTTTAACAATTTAACATCATGCTCAGTTAAGGGAATGGTATGTCTTAAAACGATAATAATACCACTATCAACTGAAATTAATTCAATATGGCCAAGTGCTTTTTTTTGTTTTATGCGATTTAGTACGTTTTGTAAAGGCGCTAGCAAGGAATCTAATTCAACAACTAATACTGGGCAATGCTTAATATTAGTTATCTGATTTGATTCGGCTTGGCGAAATCCAATAACTAATTCACCTTTAATAATATTGATCGAAAGTCTTGCTCTTCGACGATAGTGGTAAGGTTGATCGGCAATAATTTGGGGTGAATGTTGAAGAATATTGGCTAAGGGTTGTCCTGTTTCTTTTTGTAACAGTTTGATTAATGAATCATACTTTGCTTGTTGTTGTAGATGAGGCGCCATATGTTGTAATTCACAACCACCGCATTTTTCATAGTATTCGCATTGTGGTTTTACACGCTCTTTGCTTTGATTATGATATCGAATGACTCTGGCTTTAGCGTAATTTTTTTTATTTTCAGTTAGTTCAATATCAACGGTTTCATCAGGCAAGGCAGATTTAACAAAAATGGTTTTACCCTTATGATTGGCAACGCCTTGTCCAAAAGCATCTAAGGATGAGACTGTTACTGTCAATTTTTGTGGTATGTACTTTTTTTTCTGTGGAGTGTAAAAATTAACCATAGACGTTTATTTATGTTAAGCGTTTTAATAATTCTGTTTTGACATGCAGTGGTACTAAATTTGTAATATCACCACCATGATAGGCGACGTCTTTTACGATTGTTGATGAAATAAACCCCATTGCAATAGATGGCATCAAAAAGATGGTGTCTAAATCAGATTTTAACGCACGATTCATTTCAGCAAGTTGTCTTTCATATTCAAAATCATGTGTGGTGCGTACTCCACGAACGATAACAGTGGCATTGTGCGTTTGCGCAAAGTTGGCCATTAAATTGTTAAAACCGATAACTTCAACATTGAGTAGATGTTCAACAGCAGTTGAAGCTAAGTTGACGCGCTCTTCTAATGTAAACAGTGTTTTTTTGTTAGGGTTTTGTGCAATAGCAACGATTAATCGAGGAAACAATAACGACGCACGAGTAACAAGATCGATATGACCATTAGTAATGGGATCAAAAGTGCCCGGAAAAATAGCTGTCAAGGCTTTGCTTTTCATATTTCATATTATCCATTAGGTATGATGGCTGTATCATACCTAATTTTTCTTTGGATTGTTAGTTTAACGCTACAAAATTCTTTGGTTCAATTATACTGGTTATATAAATATAAAAAACTAGGTTTTATTGATATACGGTAGTGAGTGAGTTAAATGACTTAATTTATAATAAATTGGTAAGTAGTTTGGTTGTTATATATTTGTTTAGATTGTGAGTAAGCTATTTAGCTATATATGTTATTGTATTTAAATAATCTTTATTAAGACAGTAAAATTGTTGGTAAATATAAACATTTCTTTTTTTACCTTACCCAAGTTATTTTGCCTCAATATGAATAAACTATCCCCATTGGTTAGTTAATGGGGATAACGAGGTTAAACTTAACCATTTTACTTTTTTGGTGTTGAGGTTATTGATTGGTATCAGTTAATCAGGATAACCTTGTGGGTTTTTTGATTGCCAATTCCACGAGTCTTTTACCATGTCATCAAGTGTTAATTTTGTTTTCCACCCTAATTTTTGTTCCGCTTTTTTTGCATCAGCCCAAAATGCGGGTAAATCGCCAGCGCGTCTTGGTGCAAAATGCCAATTAAGTGGTTTTCCTGAGGCTTTTTCAAAAGCATTGATGACTTGTAACACACTGTAGCCAACACCGGAACCTAAGTTATAAATATGTACGCCAGTTTTATTATGATCAGCTTTAAGTGCGGCAATATGTCCATCTGCTAAATCAACAACATGTATAAAATCACGAACACATGTGCCATCTGTCGTTGGATAGTCTTTACCAAAAACGGCTAATGATTCCCGTTTGCCGACAGCAACTTGTGTAATATATGGCATAAGATTGTTGGGAATTCCGAGCGGATCTTCGCCCATTAAACCACTTGGATGAGCACCAACAGGATTAAAATAACGAAGTAACGTTAATGACCAATCAGGTTCCGCAACAGCCAAATCCATGATACATTGCTCGACCATTAACTTACTTTTACCATATGGACTAGTTGGTAGACCTTGCGGTAAGGTTTCAACATAAGGGACAGGTGCTAGTTCACCATAAACTGTTGCTGATGAGCTAAATACTAACTGTTTAACCCCTGCATCGCGCATTGCTTTCATAAGTACAATACTGCCATAAACATTATTTTCATAATATTCAAGGGGTTTATGTACTGATTCACCTACCGCTTTGAGTCCTGCGAAATGAATAACTGCACTAATGCTATGTTCTGCAAATATTTTCTTTAATAATTGTGCATCACAAACATCACCTTGATAAAAATCAACTTTTTTCCCGGTAATTTTCTGTATTCTATCTAATACTGACACTTTGCTATTGAATAAATTATCAATCACTATTGGGGTATAACCTGATTGAATTAATTGTACACAGGTGTGACTTCCTATATATCCACAGCCACCAGTTACTAATATTTTCATAATAAACCTACATCTAATTATAATAATTATAGTGATCTTCTGTTAATTTTCAGTATATTCACTGTTTTGATATCTCTATCTTTCCTATGGCTTACGCGTTGATAATATGAAGAAATAAATCAGCGTAAAATTAAATACGATCAAGCCAAGAACTAGATATGCTCCTTCAAAAATCTATTTTAACATACATTAGACTTAAAAATATGGACGTAAATAAAATAGCTAAAGAATAACTTTTTACGAGTTGTATTCACTTTTCTTGGTAAATGTTAAGCCGTTTTTCAAAATCTTTCCAAGTATAAAACCCATCACTGTTTAATGGTGCATCTTTCAATTTAAGTTGAAAATGCTCAGGTGGGTTATTGGCATCAAGTGCTTGTCCGTTATAAAGTTGCTCAAAGCTTTGATAAATATATTCGGCTTTAAAGAAATATTCGCCCGTGGATGAGTGTTGAAAACGCTGTAAAGCCAGTTTTCCGCCAATTGGTGTGGTTTCAAATTGCTTTGGAAGTTGGTAAGATTCAAAATTTAATGCTCCTAACAACGATGCAATTGTACTGTCGTGTCCCACAAGTAGATTGACTTTATTTTGTTGTTGCATAAGATCGCTTATGGTGTTGATGATGAGTGTAGCAGAATTTTTGGCTAATGTTTTAGTATGGCATATTAAATTAACGTATTGATTCCGAATTTCAACTATTTGTTGCCACTGTGCTAAGTCGTTTATCCTGCCCCATGCAATTTGTTCTTGAGGGAATGCGGAATAATATTGTAATAAAAATGCATCAACCGCAGATGCACCTATGGCTAATGCACCAAGCAGTGCTGGTTCTTCATTTTTCTTAAAATGAAGCTCAATCGGGATATCAGCTAGCGGGCATTGATATTGAGCATATAGTGTTGAGTGACGATAATCTAAAATATCTGATAAAATTTCATAAGCAGGTGCTAAATTTTTAAAGATGGCTTCTGCTTTATTTGTTTCTTCAATATCACTTAATACCGCTTGTTTTAGTTCTGGTGAATCATCCCTTAGGCTTGGATCAAAAATAGGATCCATTTTTTCGATTGGATATTTGTGGTTAACCGCAACATCATAACCAGCATAAGCACCAGCTATAATAAATTGTGCGGTTGCCACCGTTCTTTGTAAGCTATTAGCATAAACAAATACCTCTGGCATAGTTACCGAAGGTTTAATGCCGTGGTTCTCAAGCCATTGTGATAGATAGTGGCCAAAATAAACTTCTAAAGCTCCCCCTCGTGTTGTTAAATAGCCATAAGGGTGTTGCCATGTAGGCCATTTAAAAGGTGTTGCTTGCTCAAGAAATTCAAGTGTATTTTGTAAAGGTGTACGAATACCATGGCGGCTAAGTATAACGACTTTATCTAATCGATAATGGTTGTTTTTCATTTTGAGATCCATCATTATTTTTTTATAAATTGTAAATCCCAAACACCATGACCAAGGTTTTTTCCACGTTTTTCAAATTTAGTAATTGGTCTATCATCTGGTCTAGGGATGTAATCACCCGTTGGGGATAAATTTTCGAACCCTTCAGCTTGGGTCAATACTTCAAGCATATGTTCTGCATAGTGTTGCCAATCTGTTGCGAGATGCAAAATGCCGCTGGATTTTAATTTTTGACGAATTAACTGTACAAATTCTGGTTGAATAATTCTACGTTTATTATGTCTTGCTTTATGCCATGGATCAGGGAAAAAAATTTGCACTTTGTCCAACGAATGATTTGCAATCATATTAACTAGCACTTCAACTGCATCGTGGCACATGACTTTTAAGTTAGTTATTTGGTTTTCTTCAATCGCCATTAAACAAGCGCCTACACCTGGTTTGTGTACCTCAATACCTAGAAAATTTTTATTTTGAGTATGTTTTGCCATTTCAACTAATGAAGCGCCCATGCCAAAACCGATTTCTAATACTAATGGTTTGTCTGTATCGAAACTCACCGTTGAGTTTGCATTGTAGTCAATACCATACACTGGCCATAAGTTGACTAAAGCTTGCTGTTGACCTTTGGTTAAGCGACCTTGCCTTAAAACAAAGCTGCGAATAGCTCTTTTGGATTTTATATCTTCAATCTGATTGGTAATTAATTGTTCATTCATTACGTTGTCTTTTTGTTTAAGAATTGTTGAAATTTATTATGCACTATGACTAATAATAAGTAATAGTTTAACCGATTTTTAATTCACTTCAAAAAACATATTATCTACTTATTTTTTTATTTATTATTACTATATATACAAAATATTTTTAATAAATTTTTATAATGTGGTTGAGCATAATCTGTAAATGATTATATAATTGTCACTCCGATTTAACCGATTACGTATTAAGTAATCATGATAACATGCTTGAGGATTTCTCGTGCCTGATATGAAGCTTTTTGCTGGTAATGCCACACCCGAACTAGCAAAGCGTATAGCTAATCGTCTTTATACTTCTCTTGGTGACATTGTTGTAAGCCGTTTTAGTGATGGTGAAGTTAATGTCCAAATCAATGAAAATGTCCGTGGTGAAGATGTTTTTATTATTCAATCAACTTGTGCTCCAACCAATGATAATTTAATGGAATTGCTGGTCATGATCGATGCAATGCGTCGTGCATCTGCAGGTCGTATTACTGCGGTTATTCCTTATTTTGGTTATGCAAGACAAGATCGTCGAGTTCGTTCGGCTCGTGTACCTATTACCGCTAAAGTTGTCGCTGATTTTTTATCAACAGTTGGTGTTGATAGGGTATTAACCGTTGATCTTCATGCTGAACAAATCCAAGGTTTTTTTGATGTGCCTGTTGATAATGTATTCGCTAGCCCAGTAATTTTAGAAGATATGTTGCAACGTGATTTTGAACGTCCGATTGTGGTATCTCCAGATATTGGTGGTGTGGTGCGTGCTCGCGCGATAGCTAAACTACTTAATGATACTGATATGGCTATTATTGATAAACGCCGTCAACGTGCAAATGAAGCTGAAGTGATGAATATCATTGGAGATGTTGCTGATAGAGATTGTATTTTAGTTGATGATATGATTGATACAGCAGGAACACTTTGTAAAGCTGCTGATGCCTTAAAAGCACGAGGTGCAAAAAGAGTGTTTGCTTATGCAACGCATCCAATTTTTTCCGGTAAAGCAGTAAGTAATATAAAAAACTGCGCTATTGATGAAATTGTTGTGTGTGACACAATTCCATTAACGACTGAAGTAAAAGCATTGAAAAATGTTCGCCAATTAACTTTGTCAGGTATGCTTGCTGAAGCAATTCGTCGAATCAGTAATGAAGAATCGATTTCAGCTATGTTCCATCAATAATTTATTTTATCATTGAGTTAAATGCCCCTTTTGGGGCATTTTTCACAATAAAATCAGTGCCAATAAAAATATTATGACAACGATAAAACTGATAGTAGGGCTTGCCAATCCTGGAAATGAATATGCAGCAACAAGGCACAACGCAGGTGCATGGTTTGTTGATCAACTGGCTCAGCGTTATAATCAATCATTAAAAAATGAACCAAAATTTTTTGGTTACACATCACGAATCAACATTGCCGGTCATGATGTGCGTTTATTAGTTCCAACTACATTTATGAATTTAAGTGGTAAAGCGGTGCAAGCTATAGCAACATTTTACCAAATAAAGCCAGAAGAAATATTAATTGCTCATGATGAACTGGACTTGAATCCCGGTATAGCTAAACTTAAGTTTGGTGGTAGTCATGGTGGGCATAATGGGTTAAAAGATATTGCTAGCAAATTAGGTAATAATTTAAATTTTTATCGGTTAAGGATTGGTATTGGTCATCCTGGTGATAAAAATAAAGTTGTTGGCTATGTTCTTAACAAACCCTCTAGATCTGAACAAGATTTGATTGATCAAGTTATTAATGAATCAGTGCGTTGTACTGATATTTTATTATCGCAAAGTGTCGAAGCTGCAATGAATCAGTTACACTCTTTTAAAGCTTAGTTTATTTAGTGAATCAAAAATACTAATAAAAAACGTAGTGATTTGTATAAAAAATCCACCCGAAAATTGGGTGGATTATAATTACCTTAACCTGTTAGGTTAAGAAAATAGATGAGTGACATTTCCACCTTTTTCAGCTATTTTCTTCATGACTTCTTTAATTAGCCATGTATTCATTGCTGCTGTGTCATCAGTGCTGCCAGTATAATTTAGTTCTTGTGCTAATTTTTTACGCGCATCTAAACTACTGTCCATACCTAATAGTTTCAATAGATCAACGATAGATGTTTTCCAATTGAGTACTTCTGGATGCTTTTTAGCTAAATTATCAAGGATAGAGGTGACATCAACATTAGCTGCAGATACGCTTTGTTCTACCTTTTCTTTAATTTGTTCTGAACCATTGGATACTGTATTTTTGGCTGATCCAGTTATATTTTCAACTTTATCTTTCACCACATCAACTGCATGATCTACTGCTGCTTGAGCGCTAGGAAATACTTTAGAAAAAATGTTATTTAAGATACCCATATTACACTCTCCACTGTTTTTATTGTTGAACTATTTAGATGTATACACTAACTTATATATAACTCCCAGAAATTAGAAATGTCAAAGTGATTATAATTTAATAGCATTTTATGTATTACTGGGCAATATTTACAAAAATGTTAATCATGTTAACTACTTTTATAATATTAAAGAAAAAATGCCCTTAAAAGGGCATTGAAATTGTTAGGATTTGGGAATGTATTTATTACAATTAATTTAGTTTTACTTATTGAAAAAAAGCACGCTTTATTGCATATTCAACCCCGCGAATTTCAGCTAAACCTCTTAAACGACCAATTGCAGAATAACCGGGATTGGTTTTCTTTCTAAGATCATCTAACATTTGATGTCCATGATCTGGTCGAACAGGTATAGAGCGTTTAACTCCTGCTTTTTTGCGTCGTTCTTCTTCAGTGATTAATGCTTTAATTACTGCATACATATCGACATCACCAGCTAAATGGTCCCCTTCGTGAAAGGATAATGGGTTATCTTCTCGCACAGTTGCTCTCAAGTGAATAAAGTGGACACGGTCGGCAAATTTTTCAGCCATGATTGCTAAATCATTATCGCTACGAACACCATAAGAGCCAGTACAAAAACAAAAACCATTATGAATGCTATCAACGGTATCTTTAATCCATTGCATATCTTCAATGGTTGAAACAATACGAGGTAAGCCTAAAATTGGGCGCGGAGGATCATCAGGATGAACAGTCAAAACAACGCCAACTTCCTCAGCAACAGGGACAATAGCTTTTAAAAAATAGGCATAGTTTTCACGTAATTTTTCTTTATCAATATTATCATAAGTTGCGAGATGAGCACGAAATTGATCAAGTGAATAACCTTCTTCTGCTCCGGGCAAACCTGCAATGATATTTGCAACAAGTTTATCTTTATCTGCTTGTGTCATTTGCTCAAAATATGTTTTTGCTAAAATGGCATCTTGTTGTGAATAATCTTTTTCTGCATTAGGTCGTTTTAATAGATAAATATCGAATGCGGCAAAGGCAACTTGATCAAACCGTAATGCCTTTGAACCATCAGGTAATTCATAAGAAAGATCTGTACGAGTCCAATCTAATACGGGCATAAAGTTATAACAAACAGTGTCAATTCCACAAGCAGCTAAATTTCTAATTGACTGCTGATAATTTGCGATATATTGTTTAACATTACCGGAGTGGGTTTTAATTTCTTCGTGCACAGGAATACTTTCAACAACGGACCAAGTTAAACCTTTTTCTTCGATGATTTTTTTTCTTTTTTGAATTTCGTCTATTGTCCATACTTCGCCATTTGGAATATGGTGCAAAGCTGTAACAATTCCTGTTGCCCCAGCTTGCTTAATATCATCTAATGATACTGGATCGCTAGGACCAAACCAACGCATTGTTTGTTCCATTTAAATTCTCCTTAAAAAATTTTAATTTATTTTATTTCTGAAATTAAAAGATCTATAAATGGCGCCAGTTTTATGTTGCCTATTGGTTAACAATGTTAACAGGAATAGAATCAAATAAATAACCATCAAAATTTGGATCTTCACTATCAGAAACTGTCATTAATGTTTGCTTAACATTTTCTAAATGTTGCCACATAGCGTGGCGTGCAGCCATTGCATCCTTCACTTGTAATGCTTGTAGAATTTTTTCGTGATCATAAAGCCATTTTTTTCGATAACTATGATCGGTAATTCTACAGTGTAATTGATTCCACATTTTGCTAGCAGAACGTTTTTGCCATAAATCATCTAGCAAATTTTCAAGTATTGAGTTTTTGGTCGCTCTTGCTATTGCAATATGAAACATTTCATCTGCACTGTAATCGTCTAAAATCCCCTGTTCTAAAATTTGTCGCTCTTGCTCTAAGATAGCTCTTAATTCAATAATATCTGATTTTACAATTTGTGAAGCGGCAAAAGCCGCGATATTACTTTCAATTAATTGTCTAGCTTGTAATAATTCAAAAGGACCAAAATCTTCTTCTTCAATTTTTTTATCTGTTTCTGATAATATTTCATTTGGTAAACCAATTACATATACGCCAGAACCTTTTTTGACTGTGACTAAATTTTCGAGCTCCAGCATGATTAGAGCTTCACGGACAACAGTTCTACTTACACTAAATGCTTCTGCAATATCTCTTTCTGGCGGTAACCGCTCACCAATTTTATAGGTGCCACTTTTTAATAATGATTTCAGTTCATTACCAATTTTTTGGTATAGCCGATTAACCGTTAGCATTATTTATAATCCTCATTCTAATTTTGGTCTAATTAGGATAATTATACGCTAATTATTACAAGTACTATAAGTCAATTATGGGATAAATTCATTTAATTTCATAATTGGAATGCCAATATGGTTTTGTATTATAGATTTTTTTTGAGTATCACATATAAAATAAACCAAAAAACGTGATTTGTATCACAAAAAAGGAAAAATTGGGGTGAAAAGTTTGCCGACAAATGAAAATATGTCTAACCAATAAGATGATTAAACAGATAATTACGGTGAATAGAATGTTAAATTTATTAAATCTTCCTAAATCAATCCAACATAGACCTTTATATGACCGACAAAAAATAACCTCACGAATTGTTCATTTGGGATTCGGAGCTTTTCACCGCGCTCATCAAGCGTTATTTACCGATCGTTTACTTAATAAGGGAAACTGTGACTGGGGTATTTGTGAAGTTAATATTGTTGGTGGTGAAGAATTAATTAATGAAATTCGTAAACAAGACCATTTGTATACTGTGTTAGAAAAAGGTGCGACATCAAAAGAAGCATTTATTATTGGTAGCGTGAAAGAATCATTGTTAGCACCAACAGATGGAATAGATGCAATTTTAGAAAAAATGGCTGATCCAATTGTTGAAATTGTTTCATTAACAGTAACAGAAAAAGGATATTGCATGTTACCTGGTGGAGTTGGATTAGATTTGAATAATACATTAATTAAAGCTGACTTAGCGAATCCAACCAAGCCTATTTCTGCCCCAGGTGTTATTGTCGAAGCGCTTTATAGAAGAATGCAACGAGGGGTAAAATCTTTTACTGCTTTATCATGCGACAATATTCCTGAAAATGGGGTAGTCTTAAAAAAAGCAATATTAGGACTAGCTAATGCTCGAGATCCAGAATTAGCAAATTGGATTGAGTCTAATACAACATTCCCATGTACTATGGTTGACCGTATTGTTCCAGCCGCAACATCCGAAACATTAACTGAAATTGAAGATACATTAGGCGGTATGTTTGATCCATGTGGTATTGCTTGTGAACCTTTTATTCAGTGGGTTATAGAAGATAATTTTGTGACTAACCGCCCTAATTGGAATGAAGTTGGTGCTGAATTTGTTGATAATGTTGTTCCATATGAAGAGATGAAACTTCGTATGCTAAATGGTAGCCATTCTTTTTTAGCCTACTTAGGTTATTTGGCCGGTTACGAGCACATTAATGATTGCATGAATGATGTTAATTATAAAAAAGCAACTTTAGCATTGATGTTGCAACAACAAGCACCAACACTTCACGTCCCTGATCATGTTAATTTGCAAGAATATGCAGACAAACTTATTGAACGTTTTAGTAACCCATCGTTAAAACATAAAACATGGCAAATTGCGATGGATGGTACTCAAAAATTGCCTCAAAGAATGTTGGATTCCATTCGTTGGCATATTAAAAATGGATCAGACTTCTCATTACTTGCACTGGGTGTTGCTGGCTGGATGCGCTATGTTGGTGGAATAGATGATAACAATCAACCAATAGATATACGTGATCCAATGAGCGAACAATTACAACAAATAGTGAACTCTAGTACAGATGGAATTGAGAGAATTAATCAATTATTTAAATTGGAAGATATATTTGGTTCTGATTTACCGACCAGTTCATTATTTAAAGAAAAGGTTACTGAGTATTATCTTTCTTTAATGCAGAATGGTGCAAAACAAACAGTTAATCATTATGTTTTATCTAATTAATGTTTAATCAATAAAAATAAAATTGAGAATAGGGGTTTTTATTTATGGAATTTTTAAATATTCTTTGGGTTATCCTTG
Organism: Gilliamella sp. Pas-s95; assembly: GCF_009795795.1. Lineage (NCBI taxonomy): Bacteria > Pseudomonadati > Pseudomonadota > Gammaproteobacteria > Orbales > Orbaceae > Gilliamella > Gilliamella sp. Pas-s95. The sequence goes on from NZ_WTFC01000024.1 coordinate 21,135, forward strand.
GAATAGGATTAATGTTGATTTTAAATATTCGTTTTAAAATTAACTCAATGGTTGCATTATTAGCTGCTGCAGTATTTGTCGGTTTGATGGCTAAGATGGATTTATTGAACATTCTTAAAACGATTAAATCAGGGTTTGGCGGAACACTTGGTGAATTAGCTATTATTGTCGTATTTGGTGCAGTGATTGGTAAATTAATGGTTGATTCTGGCGCAGCTCATCAGATTGCTCAAACGCTATTGAAAAAATTAGGCATTAAATATGTAAAAATAGCCATTATTATTATGGGGCTTATATTTGGTTTAGCGATGTTTTATGAAGCGGCATTCATAATTTTAGCACCGTTGGTGATCGCATTAGCCAAAGAGGCTAAAATTCCATTTTTAAAATTAGCTATACCTGGCGTTGCAGCGGCAACAACAGCTCACTCTTTATTTCCACCACAACCAGGACCTGTTGCACTAGTGAATGTATATAATGCTGATATGGGAATGGTCTATATTTATGGGCTGATTGTTGCGATTCCTTCTGTCATTTTTGCTGGACTGATTCTTCCTAAATTTTTAGGTAATCTGGAAAGACCAACCCCTGAATTTTTACAATCTGAAAATCCTGTTGATGAAAATAATCTTCCTTCCTTTTTTACATCAATTACTGTTCCCTTGATCCCAGCTTACATTATGATTGCAACGACAATAGCAAATATATGGTTAGAAAAAGGAACAACTACTTATTCTGTTCTTAATTTTATCGGTTCATCTCAAATTGCCATGTTTATTGCAATGATCGCCGCATTTATATTATTTGGAAAAAAACTTAATCACTCAATGGAATGGGTTATGCATTCTTTTGATAATGCGGTAAAAGGTATTGCAATGGTAGTATTAATTATCGGGGCTGGTGGTGCACTAAAACAAATTATTATTGATACTGGAATTGGCGATGTTATTGGACAATTAATGTCAACAGGGGGCGTATCACCATATATTATGGCATGGTTAATTACAGTGTTAATTCGTTTAGCTACAGGGCAAGGTGTTGTTTCTGCAATGACAGCAGCGGGAATCATTGGCGCTGCTGTGATTGATCCAACAACAGGCGTTATGAATGGAGTTAATCCAGCACTACTCGTGCTTGCAACTGCAGCTGGCTCTAATACGTTAACTCATATCAATGATGCTTCATTTTGGTTATTTAAAGGTTACTTTGATTTATCGATTAAAGATACTTTAAAAACATGGGGCTTATTAGAATTAGTTAATTCAATTGTTGGCTTAACTGTTGTACTTATCATAAGTATTATTGCTTGATTGTCCTTTCTTAAAAAGATTAACTGCAAAATGTAGCAGTTAATCTTTTTTATTTTTATTATTTTTAATAAAGAAATCTTTATCAAACTGTAAATATATTTTTTAAACAGGACATTTTTAATGAAATGAGGTAAATTATTGAGATTGAGTTGTTAATTTATACAGGATTAGTTGACTTATTTTTTATTAGGAAGTAAATATAAAATATGCGTTATAATGAGCCAAAAATGTTATCATCAATTTTATCTCAAGAATCGTGTTTATCTGAGATAAAAGATAGAACATTTGCATTAAGTAAATTAAGCAATATTGTCGATGAGTTGTTACCGTCTTTATTGAAACAACAATGTCGGGTTGCTAATTATCGTCAAGGTGTGCTTGTTCTTGAAGTGAGTTCTGCGAGCTGGTTAACTAGATTAAAATATGAACAAAGCAATTTAATATCTGAGATACGGAAAAATATTTTACCTTCCTTATCTTCTATCCAATATAAGATTAACCCAAATATTTCGACCAAGTTGTCACAGTGCCATTGTCAGGCATCTAAATTATCTTTACTTTCGAGTGTTATGACCCCAAAAAGTGCAATGTTTTTATATGCATTAGCGGAAAATGCACCAGATAAGTTAAAAAAACAATTGATAAAACTTGCTAACCATGCAAAATAAATGCTGATAATTGGATTTCAATTTTATAAAATTATATATCTAAAGGATATAAGGAGTGAATGATGGATAAAGATATGCTTACTTATCTTGTAATCGGATTAATAATTGGTTTTATTATTGGTTCTATTTTTATAAGTGTTATTAGCCCTAAGGCTCGTAAATATGCCAAAGTTAAACAAGAACTAGATCAAACAAAAGATGAATTAATAGCGCAAAAACAAATGATTGCTAAACATTTTTCTCACAGTGCTGAGATATTGGATAATATGGCTAAAGAGTTTCGTCGCCTTTATCAACATATGGCAGAAAATTCTAATCAATTTATGGATAGAGAGAACGTTCCAACTTTGGATTTTGATTCTGATTCTAACGAGAATTTAGTCGAAAAAAAAGAAATTACATTTGATAAGCAACCTAGAGATTATTCTGATAATCCTTCTGGTTTATTTAAAGCAGATGAAAATAAGTCTTAACTATTATACTGTTATTCTTCGTTAATTAATAACGAAGTATTTTTATATATATTAACTTTTTGTAAAAGAGAGAGTTATAAAATGATTGATTCATTAAAAAAACAAAAAAAATTGTTAAGCATTTTAGCATTAAGTGTAGGCGTCAGTTTAACTGTACTTCCGAATGCTTATGCCTCTTTTCCTTCTATTCCAACCGATAATAATGCACAGCAACCAAGTTTAGCCCCTATGCTAGAAACTGTCTTGCCTTCAGTTGTTAGTATTAAAGTTGAGGGTACTGCACAAATGCAAAATAATATGCCGGAAGAATTTAGACGATTTTTTGGTTATCCTGATAGCCAATCAAGAGCGTTTACAGGTGAAGGCTCTGGTGTGATTATTGATTCCGAAAAGGGTTATATTGTTACCAATAATCATGTTATTGATAATGCGGATAAAATTACAGTTGTTCTAAATGATGGGCATGAATTTAAAGCAAAACTAATCGGTAAAGATCCACAAAGTGATATTGCATTACTTAAAGTTGATGACGCAAAAAAATTAACAGCGATTAAATTGGCCGATTCTGATAATTTACGTGTTGGAGATTATGCCGTTGCTATTGGTAACCCATTTGGTATCGGTCAAACTGTTACTTCGGGGATTATTTCAGCTTTGGCCCGCAGTGGGCTTAATATGAATGGTTTTGAAAATTTCATTCAAACAGATGCATCAATTAACCAAGGAAATTCTGGTGGAGCACTTGTCAATTTAAAAGGTGAACTCGTTGGAATTAATACAGCGATTATTGCGCCAAGTGGTGGTAATGTTGGGATCGGATTTGCTATTCCTAGTAATATGGTAAAAAGTTTAACTTCACAGCTGATTGAATTTGGTGAAGTAAAACGTGGTGTTCTTGGTATCAAAGGTAATGAGTTGACATCAGATATAGCAAAAGCGTTTGATGTTGATGTTCAAAAAGGTGCCTTTGTTAGCGAGGTTATTGAAAATTCAGCTGCACAAGCTGCAGGAATTAAATCTGGCGATATTATTGTTTCGATGGATGGTAAGGCCATTGATAGTTTTGCTGAATTACGAGCAAAAATAGCAACAACTGGAGCAGGGCGAACTGTACAGTTAGGTTTAATTAGAGATGGCAAACAAATGACCGTTAGCGTGAAATTGAAAAATAGTGATGAATCGTCTACTGAAGCCAAATCACTTCATGCCGCTCTTGATGGTGCAAACTTGAGTAATGGCGAAGTAAAAGGACAAAAAGGGGTATTAATTGAAAGCATTGCTAAAAATTCGCCAGCATCTCGCTTAAGCTTACAAGAAGGTGATCTTATTACAGGTGTTAACAAAGAAAGAGTCAATAACATTGCTGACTTGCGTAAAATGATTGATAGTAAACCTTCAGTGATTGCTTTAAATATTATAAGGGGTGATAGCCGAATTTATCTAATTTTACGCTAATTGCTTATTAAGCCTCGATTTTGCCGATAGTCTTATCGTCGAAAAACATACATATTCACCTTTGATTAGATATGATAAAATCATATCTAATCATTTTCTATCAGAATAATCACACTAATGCTTAAAAAATTTTTGTGGCCAATATTGATTGGTACAGTGTTAGCCCTTGTATTATTAACTATTTTTCCATCGTTGCGTAATGGAACACAATCTAGTTTTCCAAGATCTATTTTCAATGATGATCCGCTGAGTTACTCTGATGCCGTTAAAATCGCAGCCCCAGCAGTGGTTAATATATATAGCCGCTCAATTAATTCTGTTTCTAAGCAGTCACAAGATAGTGCTATAACACCGTTAGGATCCGGCGTGATTATGAGTGAGCAGGGTTATATTATCACTAATTATCATGTTGTTGATGGTGCTGAACAAATCATTGTTGCGTTGCAAGATGGGCGAATTTTTGAGGCGCTTTCGGTTGGTTCTGATAAGCTAGTTGATATTGCTGTGTTAAAAATTGAAGCAACTAACATCCCAACTATATCTATTAATCCTCGGCGTGAACCAAAGATTGGGGATGTTGTTTTAGCTATAGGGAATCCTTACAATATAGGGCAAACTATTACACAAGGTATTATCAGTGCAACGGGTCGTGATGGGTTGAGTCCATACAGAAGACAAAATTTTATTCAAACTGACGCATCAATAAATCATGGTAATTCAGGGGGAGCATTAGTTAATACCAAAGGTGAACTAATGGGGATTAACACTCTTACCTTTGCAAAAAATCTAGGTAACGAAGTTCCTGAAGGCATAGGATTTGCGATTCCTACAGCTTTAGCTGTTAAAATTATGAATAAATTGATTCGGGATGGCAAAATTATTCGTGGTTATATTGGTATTGATGGATTAGAATTTGCGCCAACTCAAAATCCAAGTGATATGCCAATTGTATTAGGTATTTTAGTAACCAATGCTGAAGGACCGTCATTACAAGCCGGTATACAAGCTAATGATATCTTGATTATGGTAAATCATCAGCCAGTTAAATCCATTGTTGAAACAATGGATCAAATTGCCGAGTTGAAACCGGGTACGATTGTCCCCATTATTGTATTGCGGAATGGTGAAAAGGTTGAACTACAAGTAACAATAGGGCAATTACCCGTTTAATTTGTCTTTTTGTGGCTTGATTATTTAACCTTTAAGGCATATAATTCGCAACCTTATCATGTTTTTTAACACTCGTATGGTGTATAGATTTTGCTTTTAGCCATTTATATAGCGATACGAACAAACTTTAGAGGTTTATTATGAAAGAAGGTATCCATCCAGAATATACTGCAATTAATGCAACTTGCTCTTGTGGTAACGTGATTAAAACTCATTCAACTATTGGTCATGATATTCATCTTGACGTATGTGGTGAGTGTCATCCATTTTATACAGGTAAACAACGTGATGTTGCAACTGGCGGACGTGTAGATAAATTTAAACAACGTTTTGCTATGGTTGGTGGTAAAAAATAATATTGCGATAAGCAATAACTAAAAAGGCGCTTAATGCGCCTTTTTGTTTTTTTAAAATGTGAATATTGATAAAACAACAATTTTACTCATCAATGAAATCAGGATCGATACCTAAATTGCGCATCATTTTTTGTGTTTTCATTGGGATGCCATCTTCACGGTCTTTTTGCAAATCTTCATCACAAGGTAAAGGTTGGCCCGTATAAGCATGAAGAAAAGCCTCACACAATAATTCACTATTTGTGGCATGGCGTAAATTATTCACTTGTCTGCGAGTACGCTCATCAGTTAAAATTTTCAATACTTTAAGTGGAATTGACACTGTAATTTTTTTTACTTGCTCACTTTTTTTACCATGCTCTGCATAAGGGCTTATGTATTCGCCATTCCATTCCATCATTGTTCACCAAAAAATACATCACAAATAATATGGGTAATTTTATCGTTTTTTTCATATTACTGCAATCTATACACCAAGACAGTTAGACGTCTAGACATGTTGACGTCTTTTTTTAATGTGTTATGCTTACAAGACTAATCTTATATTAAAAGTATTGTTTGAGGGCATTATCATGACTATTCAAACTAAAAATTTAAGTCAGGGAACTATTGCGGTTCGTGGTGGATTAAATACCGATGAACAATATGGAAGTGTCGTGCCTGTTATCACACCATCTACTTGTTATCGCTATGAAGAGTTTGCTAAGCCAAGGGAGTTTGATTACGGTCGAAAAGCAAACCCTAGCCGTCGTCTGGTTGAGCAAACGATTGCAAAATTAGAAGGTGGTGCTGATGCTATTTTAACAAATTGTGGTATGTCAGCGATTCATTTAATCAGTGTTGCATTATTAACGCCTAATGATTTAGTCGTTGCACCGCATGATTGCTATGGAGGTAGCTATCGCCTTTTTAATAGTTTAAGTCAGCGAGGCTATTTTAAAGCTAAATTTGTAGATCAGTCAGATCCTGAGGCATTAAAAGAAGCACTTAGTTTACGTCCAAAACTGGTACTAATTGAAACACCAAGCAACCCTTTATTGCGAGTTGTGGATATTGAGAAAATTGCAGCGCAAGCTCATAAAGTTGGGGCGTTAGTTTTAGTCGATAACACCTTTATGACGCCTATTTTACAACAACCTTTAGCACTTGGTGCTGATATTGTTACTCACTCTTGTACCAAGTTTTTAAATGGTCATTCTGATTTACTGGCAGGTATTTTGGTATTTAAAGATCAAAATCTTTTTACAGATGTATTATGGTGGGCCAATAATATTGGTACAATGACTTCATCATTTGATAGTTATCTCTTGTTACGAGGATTACGTACACTTTCCGCTCGAGTAAAGTTACAACAAGATAATGCGCAAAAAGTCGTTGAGTTTTTAGTCAATCACCCCAAGATCGCCAATGTTTATCATCCATCTTTATTTTCAAATCTTGGACATGATATAGCTAAAAAACAACAAAAAGGTTTTGGTTCATTACTCAGTTTTGAATTAGCCGGCGATGCTAATGTCATGCCCGCTTTTTTAAAAGCGCTCAATATTTTCACTTTAGCCCAATCTCTCGGCGGAGTTGAAAGCCTTGTGTGCCACCCTGCAACAATGACGCATTCAGGCATTAGTGCTGAAGCACGAAAAACAGCGGGAGTTTCAGATCAATTATTGCGTATTTCTGTTGGGTTAGAAGATATTACCGATTTACTTTCAGATTTGGAACAAGCATTGGAACAAGTCTAATTTAGACTTAAGACCCATCTATACTTGGCTGTTTGGATTAATGAAATATGATTATTTCATTAATCTTACTTCTTGTTATATTTTGGATATAACTTAACGTACTGATACGCCAAAATAGTCTTTCATCTTATTTTCAATGGCAGAAAAAATCTCATCGATAGTATGTTTTTTACTTCGACTACATATTTTTGCGATATCTTGGCAGATTAAACATTGTCTTGATTGATGATCAAATTTAGCGCGTGAAATACTTTGTTGTGTAATTGGATCAATCACATCAATATCCCATAGTCGACCTAATGGATGGTTATCTTCTATATCAATACAGCATTGTTTTAGTGCATTGGCAGAGCATTTTGCTGAAATAATTGCTTCATAGCCAGTGATATTATGAAAATGAGATTCATGTACTAATGGAATTGCATTTTTTGATAAGGCTTTGTGTATAGCGGTGATTGCTTCTTTAAATAACTGATTTGCACCACTACTATTTTTTATTGGACCGGGGATAACTAAACTTAGCGAAATAAGCGGATAATGGTAAAGATTTATTGCATTTTGTTGGTTTTGCACTCGTCTTTCTTTAGCCAATAACATCTGTTCAAGTGTGATTGGTGTACCATCGTCGAATTTTATTGATATATTGTTCATAGTAATAGATATAAGTAGCATGATATCTGATAATATCACGCTACTTGTGGTTAATTAGTCTTTAACTTGACGAACCACATCAATGATTGAGCCGTCACGGAAATGGACAACACCAACGATTTTATCGTTAAATTCGATTGGTTTTGGTTCTCCAGTTAATGAAACAGCACGTTGATATAGTTCTTCAATGCTCATGACTGGCAAATTAGCTGCTTTAAGTCGCTCTGCAATTTCAGGACGAGCAGGGTTAACTGCTATACCATGGTCAGTAACAAGAACATCGACACTTTCACCTGGTGTAACAACCGTTGTGACTTTCTTAATCACTGTAGGGATTCGGCTACGGATTAATGGAGCAACAATAATGGTTAAATTTGCACCAGCGGCAGTATCACAGTGACCACCAGATGCACCACGCATAACGCCATCAGAACCCGTTAATACATTCACATTGTAATCAAGGTCAATTTCTAAGGCACTTAAAATAACGATATCAAGTTCATCAACACTTGCACCTTTTGATGCAGGGTTTGCATAAACATTGGTTGACACTTCAATATGATCTTTATTTTTACCTAAAGATTGTCCGGCGGTGCCATCAAAGCTTTGAGTATCTAATAAGCGTTTAACCAAACCTTTTTCATGAAGATCAACAATACTTGCGGTAATACCACCTAATGCAAATGATGCCGTAATATTTTTTGCGCGCATACGATTTTCAAGGAAACGCGTTGCTGCAGTTGATGACGCACCAGAACCGGTTTGAATAGAAAAACCATCTTTAAAATAACCAGAATACTCAATAACATCTGCTGCATAACGTGCAATCATCAGTTCACGAGGGTTACTAGTAATACGAGCAGCACCGACACTAATTTTAGTTGGATCGCCAACCTCATCAACTTTCACAATATAGTCGACTTGATCTTGACGGATACTTGCTGGATGGTTAGGGTAACCAACGATATCTTCAGTAAGTAATACTACTTTCTTCGCAAATTGCGCATCAACCATAGCATAACCAAGTGCACCACATTGTGATTTACCTGATACACCATTCGCGTTACCTTGCTCATCGGCAGTTGAAACCGCTAAAAATGCGATATCAATATTAATTTCACCGCTTTGGATAAGTTTTACACGTCCACCATGAGAATGGATATGAACAGGATTATCCATTAAACCGTGTGAAATCGCATCAGCCAATTTACCACGTAAACCTGATGTATAGATTTTAGTGATCACACCAGATTCAATATGAGGAATAAGTGCTGAGTTACAACTTAATAGGGAACTTGATGCCAATGTTAGGTTTTTAATTCCTAATTTGCTAATCGTTTCAACTACTTTGTTGATAACTTTATCGCCTTCACGAAATGCATGATGGAAAGAAATAGTCATACCATCACGTAATTCACATTTATGGATTGCTTGTTCGATAGAGTCACACAATTTACGCGTATATTTAGACTCATCTTTTAAATAAGGAGTTGTAGCGTTAGCGTCAATAAATGGCGTGATATTTTTGAGATCTGGATGCTGTTTAAGCAAATCATCAATTTTTTTATTTATAGAAGTCATCATTTTAATCCTATCAAATTTCTTTACGTACACCGGAATATTTTGCTAACTCAATTACTTTTCTAGCACGAGCAATAATCGGTGCATCAATCATTTTGCCATTTAGAGAAATCACGCCAAGGCCTTTTCTTTCACCTTCTTCAGCTGCTTCAACCACTTTTTGGGCATTTTCAACTTCAGCGGCTGTTGGCGCATAAGCATTGTGTAACAGTTCAATTTGTCGTGGATTGATAAGTGATTTACCGTTATAACCAAGTTTTTTGATTAGGCTGACTTCTTTTAAGAAGCCTTCATCATCATTAACATTTGAATACACCACATCGAAGGCATCAATGCCAGCTACACGCGCAGCATGTAAAACAGCGCAGCGAGCATAAAATAACTCGGTACCATCGCCACGTTCAGTTTGCATATCAACAAGATAGTCAAATGCAGCTAGTGCAATACCAATTAAACGTGGGGAAGATTGAGCAATAGAAACGGCATTAACAACGCCTTGAGCGGATTCAATTGCGGCCATTAATTTAGTGCTACCCACTTCACGGCCACACTCTTTTTCAATTCTTGCAACGTGTGCTTCTAGCTCATGAATATCTTCAGCACTGTTAGTCATCGGTAAACGTACTACATCAACACCAGCTCTTACCACTGCTTCAAGGTCTTTTAAACCAAATGGAGTATTCAGGGCGTTAATTCGTACTACTGTTTCAATTCCGTGCTCTTTATAAACAGGAAGGAGCAATGTTTGTGCTACCAACAAGCGTGCGGAGTCTTTTTCTTTAATTGAAACTGCATCTTCAAGGTCAAACATAATTGAATCAGGCTTATAAACAAAAGATGTTGATAACATTGCCGCGTTTGCGCCTGGAAGAAATAACATACTTCGACGTAATTTTTTCATAGTAATTTACTCCAATCTAAGTTTTCTTCTTCTGCGCCACGTAATACTGCACATTGAATTCTTGCTTTGATAGCGCAATCAAGAGCGCCTTTATCATCAATAATAATTAAGCCATCTGTTACGTTCAGATCTTGTAATGTTTGCTCAACTACAGCGCGAATTTGATCGCCGAATTGTTTATTAACATCGCTATTAATAACAATTTCAACCCCGGTATTAGGCATGACTTTGACTAACAAATCGCTTGATTCGAGAGTCCCTGCCATGGCTTCTTTTTGTATTTTCATTTTTTTACCTTTTAAAATGTATTAAATTTTAAATTTATCTAAATTAGCTGAAAGGTAATCCCATGTTGTTGATGGAACTAACTTTTTTATCTCTTCATATTGCTTGGAAGCCAATAACTTTCTTACCAGTGAAGCTGATATGATAGTATCACCTTCAGTTTTTCGTTCAACCTCAACAACGGTAATAGGCGAATAATGGCTGACAGTATTATCCTCTAGCCAATAACGCATTGCTTCATTATAAGCCTTAGTAACTTCATCATAAGGCTCAGTTCCAACGAATCTGTGGGTTATATTAAGCGTTGGCGCAATATAATTTCGGAATATAAGGAGATCGATACCCATATAAGCGCGATCTATTTTTGCCTTATCTTTTAGAAAATAAGTAGGGAATGTTGCTCTTGATATAATATAAGGTGAACTTGCATGCACTGTAACATTGTTTATCTGCTTCGTGCCATCTTTAACTAACTTTAAGCGTGTATCGAATGAAAATAGTGATGCATTTTCATTGACGACAAAAACATGCAACCAGTCACATTGACTGGCAGCGTATTGCACAAGATATTGATGACCTTTAGTAAAAGGATTGGCATTCATCACAATACTACCAATCTTTTTTCCGTCTTTTTGCTGTGTGTGCAGTTGTTTACAGTAGTGTTTTATGCCAACAGGATTATTTTCCATTAGAACAACAAGATCTGTTATTTCAACAAGAGGATAAAAACCACATCCTTTAAAAAAATCTATATTTTCAGGTTTTGTATATAAAAAAAGATGAAAATAGCCATTTTCGTTGGCATATTTTATGGTGTGATCCATTAATGTTAGATTAAGTTGATTACCTCGATATTCAGAATCAACAGCAACACATTTTATAATGTTACGATCAATTCCTGCACAAGCAATAATTTTGTTGCTCATTTTAGCTACCATGAAAATGGTAACTTGTGAATCTAAATCAAGATCATATTGTGATAATAATTGCTTAATTTCTTGACAGTTTTGATCTGATTTAGAAATATCGACAACGGTATAATCAACTGAATCGTACATAAATTTACCTTTTTTCAGCTACCACATAATTAGTTAAACGGCCAATGCCAGAAATTTCAACTTCTATTGTATCACCATCTTTCATAAATACGGGAGGATTACGTTTTTTACCTACACCACCAGGTGAACCGGTCAAAATCACATCGCCCGGTGACAAATGGGTAAAGGTACTAATATAAGCAATTAATTCGGGAACAGTATGCACTAGATTTTTGATTGAATCATGTTGCATTTCTTGACCGTTTAAATAAGTTGCTAATGTTAAAACTTTAGGATCTGGAATTTCATCCGCGGTAGTTAAACATGGACCAAATGCACCTGTATTTGGCCAGTTTTTACCTGCGGTAAACCAAGTATACTGCCAATCGCGGATTGAGCCATCCATATAGCAACTATATCCTGCCACATATGATAAAGCTTCTTCTTGGCTAATACGAAAACCCGCTTTACCAATGATAATGGCTAACTCGCCTTCATAATCTAATTCATTAGTGATAGCTGGTTTTATAATATTAGTCTTATTTCCTGTTTGAGAATCAGGAAAGCGAACAAATAGAGTTGGTGCTGAACTGGTTTCATTAAATTCTGCTCGTTTTTCAGCATAATTCATACCAACACATAAAATTTTGTTTGGATTTGGGATTACAGGTAAGTAAGTAATGTCTTGCTCGTTAATGTCACTTGCGGCATCAAGATAGGTTTTAGCAATAGCTAGTCCTTCGTCATCGGCAAGTAGCGATTTTAAGTCAACGTATTTATCGTCTAATTTTTTTCTTAAATCAACAATACCGTTGTGAGTAAGAAGACCAAAACTTGCTCTACCAGAGACAAGATAACTGACAAGCTTCATGAAAACTCCTTAAAAGCTGTTTGTGTAATTGTAAATATAAAATAAAAATGAACAACCTTAGTATAAACTAAGGTTGTTCTTTAATGTGTAAAGTCTATACTAAGAAATTGCCGAGAATAAGTAATGATACTGAAACATTGATTGCACCACCAATACGCGTTGCAATTTGTGCAAATGGCATTAATTCCATACGTTCAGCTGCAGTCAAGATAGCAACGTCACCTGTTCCGCCTTGACCACTTTGACAACAAGAGATAACCGCCGCATCAACTGGATACATACCTAATCTTTTAGCAACAAAGAAACCAGTTGTTACTAAACTTACCACTGTACAAACGATAACAGTCAAATTTGTTAACGTAAAGGCAGAAATAATTTTATCCCAAGGCGTGATTGCCACACCAACTGCGAATAAAATTGGATAGGTAACAGAAGTTTGGAAAAATTTATAAACAACTTGCGAACCACTTAATACTTTAGGTGAAACACCTGAAATTAGTTTAACAAAAACTGCTGCAAATAGCATACCCACAGGAGCTGGAATACCGGTTGCTTTATGACCGATCATACCAATCATATAAAGAATCGCAGCTAATAATACACCTGATGCAAATGTTGTTACATCAATGACAGATTCAGTTTTAGTAGCTTTTTGATCTGTCGCCTCATCATCCGCTGATGCTGGTAATAAACGACCGTTACCTGTTAAGTGTGGATAAGCTTTACCAATACGGTTAAGAATACCACCACAAATAATACCAGTTAAACCACCTAACATAACGATTGGTAACACACGACCTAACGCTTCACCTTGATTCATATGTAAAATTGCCGCATAACCGATTGAAAGTGGAATAGCACCTTCACCAACACCGCCAGCCATAATAGGTAGAACTAAGAAAAAGAATGTATCAAACGGCGTTAAACCTAGTAAATAACCAACGCCAACACCAACTAACATACCAACGATTTCACCGCACACCATTGGTCCGAAAATTTTTAAGAATCCTTGGATAAGTGTTTTTTTATCCATGTTCATGATACTACCAACGATGATACAACAAATGTATAAATAAAGAATATGTGTATCTTTATAGAATTTTGTTGTTGCTTCAACAATTGGTGTAGGCAAAATACCATAATAAACAAGTGCTGACGGGATAAATGTTGCACAAATTGCTGCTGCGCCCATTTTACCTATGATTGGTAAGCGTTTACCAATTTCACCACATAAGAAACCAAAGAAACCACAAGCTACTATCATTACAACGATTTCACTAGGTAATTTACCTGTTATTAGCACTTCAGCAAAAATAAGAATACCAGCAATAATGAATAATGGAAGCGGGATAACACCGATTTTATAGTTATCCATCAGTCGCCACCAATTATATGGCCAACCAGTTAGCTTTTGTTCAAAGGGCTTACTGATTGATTTTTTGCCATTATAGTCCTTTTCAGATGAGTTAAAATTCACCATTATTTTTTTCTCCAAAATGATTTGATTTATTCGAAATTAATGGTGCGTATCTTTACAGAAAATTAATGAAATTTTTGTGATATAAATCATAAATTAACTGTGGTTTTTATGGTTTTAAAGGCTATATGTTTTTTAATGCTGTGTTACACTTATTTCAATTTAATTTGAATAGTAATGTAGAATGCGAAAAAAATTACAGGTATCGTTTACAACAAAACTTTTTTTATCGCTTTTGTTTTTTTCATTGATCGTTCTTGCGCTGTTACAAAGCTATATTTGGAACACCACCGAAACGAACTTATATAGAAGTTTGGGCGAAAAGGCGCAAATTCAAGCAAAAGAGTTATCTGTTTTACCAAGTTTAATTGAATATGTCAAAGAAAAAGATACAAATAAAATTGCTAATTTAATCACAGAGATATTTGAACAAAGCGACGCAAGTTATATTGTTATTGGCGATGCGAATGCCAACCGTTTATTTCATACGGCTAATAGCCCGTTACACTCGCCAATGGTTGGTGGTGATAACCAAGAGGTTCTTAGCGGTAATAGTAGCATCTCTATTAGTGAAGGCTCTCTTGGCTTAGCATTAAGGGGGAAAGCACCAATTATCGATCATGGTAAAATTATCGGCATAGTCTCGGTCGGTTACATGATTGATGGTATTTATGCATTGCATATAAAGCAATTTATACCATTTATCTTTTTTTGTTCTTTATTGTTTTTAGCGTTATTTATCTTTTCATATTGCTTTTCAAAAGCAATTAAAAAACAGATGTTTAATTTAGAGCCTAAAGCAATTGCATTATTGGTGAAAAGCCAAAAGTCGATCATGGAATCGATTTTTGAAGGGGTCATTGCAATTGATCTTAATTATAAAATTATCAATATTAACCAATCTGCTCGTACAATGTTAGATATTCAGATAAGTGATGATGAATTACATGAACATGATTTAAGGACATTTGTTAAATCAAGCGATTTTATTTATAAAAATGACAACCAAACTGAAGACATACATGATCATATTTGTTATTTCAACAACATTATTGTCATTGCTAGCAAAGTTCGTGTGGTCATTGATGATAAAACTCAAGGTTGGGTCATTACATTTCGTAACTTTGATGATATTAATATATTAAGTATGCAATTAACACAAGTGACACAATATGTTGATAATTTAAGAGCATTAAGGCACGAGCATTTAAACTGGTTGGCAACGTTATCTGGTTTAATTTATATGAAACGGTATGAAGAAGCGCAATCTTTTATCGCGCTACATTCTGCAGATAATCAAAGTAATTTAGATTTTATTACCGCACATTTTAAGGTACCAGCTGTATGTGGATTGTTAATTGGTAAATATGCAAAATCACATGAAATAGGTTTAAATCTACTATTTGATCCTGCATGCCAATTAAGTGCATTACCTTCACTTATCACCGAAACAGAATTTATGTCAATTTTAGGTAATTTGCTTGATAATGCCTTTAATGCCAGTTTAAAAAATGATCATGGCGATAAAACAATTTATTTATATCTTAGTGATGCAACAGATGAAATTGTACTTGAGATCAGTGACCAAGGTTGTGGTATTGATGAAAATATTCGTGATTCCATTTTTGAACCCGGCGTTACATCTCAAGAAGGGAAAGAACATGGCATTGGTTTACACCTTGTTTCAACCTATATAAAAAAGGCCAATGGTTATATTACATTTGAAGATAATACCCCATATGGAACGATTTTTTCTGTATTTATTCCCAAATAATCGAAAGGTAATTGTATGAACGAATTCCAAGAAAACATCATCAAAGTACTGATTGTAGAAGATGAGCCAATATTAGCCGAATTAAATGCAGAGTTTATTCAAAAAGACACAAAAGTCAACGTCATTGGTATCGCATCAAATCTAGAAGAAGCCAAAATAATGGTTGAAAAGCTAAAACCAACCTTAATTTTACTTGATAACTATTTACCAGATGGACAGGGAATAGAATTATTTGAATACATAATCAATAACCATCTAAACAGTTATGTTATTTTTATTACTGCAGCAAGCGACATGGATACTTGTAGCAAAGCGATTCGTTATGGTGCATTTGATTATTTAATTAAACCCGTATCTTACCAACGGCTAAAGCACTCGCTTGAGCGTTTTGAACTCTTTTTATATCGACAAAGCATACAAAAACACGTCAATCAACGCAAAATTGACGAACTTTTTAATTTACAGACCAAAGACTTTGTCAACATGAATCGCCGCTCAAAAGGTATTGAAGAAATCACATTACAAAAAGTAAAAGATCTCTTTATGCAAACCGATAAAGCACTCACCGTTGACGAAATTGTAGAAAAAGCCAATATCAGCAAAACAACCGCTAGGCGATATTTAGAATATTGTGTCCAAATTAAATTATTAACTGTCGAACTTAATCACGGAAAAATTGGACGCCCAGAAAGATTATATAGACGATTAGGGAAGTAATCCTTCAAAGAAAGGAATGATATCTATAAAAATTAGTCAGGAAAGTAGTTGATTTTATTAAAGTTTTTTCTTGGTGGTTTTTAGTAAAAAACTACCAAAACTATTCCCCCCTAAAACACACAAAAAAATCTCAACCTTAACTCTTTAAAAAACCTTACAAATTTTTAATAAAAAAACTAGTACATTATTTTTCAACCGACTATAGTCTAAGTGGTTTTAAAGCAAAGAAGTGTTCGTTAAGTGAACGGGCTATTATAAAAAACACCAATAAAACAAAAACTACCTAACAAGGCAATCGAAATGCGCTATCATGGATGGAACCAAACCTATGCCCTAAGTCTTTTTCAATATCACCGTAGTCTAAAACAGACTTCATCCTCATTCTTATTATCGAAGTTATCAAAACCATCTAGCTTGGCGCCATCGTCTGGGTTATCATCGAGATTCAAGCTTTTATCCCCCTTATCAAAGTTTTCATTGGCCTTTGCGGGGGTGTTGTTATTGCCGTGTTCGTTTAGTACACATGCGTTATCGACTTATACATCAAAGGTTATTGAAGGTAGTGCACCGTATTTAACGTTTGATGGGGGGCGAATTAAAGCGACTTCCACAGATAGTTTATTGTTTATTAAGTTGCAGGATGGTCGGGTTATCAGGCCATCAACTAATACATCAAGTGCAGCAAATCCAATAAGATTACCTTATGCAGGAAGTACTTTGGGAGATATAGATATGTTAATCCCATCATCAGTGAATTCAGTGAGTTTAAGTGATTTGGTCACTAGATATAATTATTGGGGAGATGATGACGGAGATGGACAGGGTGCAAATGGCATAACGGCGACGGGAAGTATATCGGTAAGTTTCACTGACAAGAATGGCCATACAGTAAGTCGTAGCGATACATTAGATATATGTAATGCACCTTATAAAGTAACATTAAGTAGTACTGGAGGCAGCTTAGCTACACAGTATGGCGTGCCGAATAGTAGGATTTTTAGAGGTAGTTCAGCGGTGTATTATATCAACCTGAATTCACAACAACCTAAAGTTTGTTACGCAAGGCCGGATTTGAAATTTGGCTCTTATTCTTATGGCGATGACCTTCATTATGCTGGCCCGGCTAACATTTGGAACCGGAAAAAGGGTTTTTTAGTTCAATCAACCAGTTTGTCATCTTATAGTCGTAATTTTCCTACTACGGCTGCTGATGGTTTGTATTTTGATTTAGATATAGCGGGAGTAGATGGAGGTCAGTTGACATGGTCTTCTGCTTCTCATGGTGGGATAACAGCTACAGTGAATTGGACAAGACCACATTCAGGCACATTCATCCCCCCAGGTGGAAATCCCATAGAAGCCGATAGTTGGATTACTGATAAATCCAAGAATATAACGCGGGTGACGATCATTGGTCCTAAGGCGGATAGCTCTCGAATACAATCAAGTAATCCTAGATCACTAACCGTACCCTCTTTACCACAGACCTTTGAGTTGGTGGGTAGGGATAATCGTGGTAATGAGGTGAAGTACGGATTTGTGTTGAGGCAGTGGTTTATCAATAGAAGGAATAAAATGGAGACTTTATCTAATCAAATATCTTGGTGTAATCGTTTGGGTTATCGACTTCCTAAGGTTAATGATTTGACTAACGCGAAGTGTGGTGTTGATAATAGTTGGTTCTCATGTATACATGGTATAGATGGTACTACGCCATCTTCAGGTGGTAATTATTACCAGCGTCACATTGGTGCAGGTTTTTTCACGGAGTGGGGACTCATGTACAATTACGTTGATGCGGGCTTCGTTGTCAGCTACTATTGGGCTGGCGACATATCAGGCCCTGTCAGCCGAGCCAGTGCGTACGATGGCAGAATCTACGTCTATGCCCATGACCATAGCCAATCTTATACAGAACTTGCTGTTTGTACCACACCTTAGTTTAGTCCTTCGGCTTAAGGGGAAGATGGTGCAAATAAAGGACGATTTTTTAACAAAAATCGGTCAGGAAAGGTATTGATTTTATTAAAGTTTTTATTTATTGGTTTTTAGCCAAAAACCACCACCCAACCCCCTCCTCCCAAAGCCCGCCAACATAAGCTAACTCATCCTTTAACAAAACTTTACAAATTTTTAACAAAAAAGGTAGCGCATTATCACTCAAGCGGTTATAATTTAATCGCTTTCAAAGCAAGGGAGTGCTCATTAGTCGAGCAGTCAGTTATAAAAAATTCAAATAAAACAAAAAATTACTTGACAGGATGATCGAAATGCGCTATCATACTTGGCATCTGGCATCTGGCCTGCCAAACCTATGCCCAAAATCTTTTTCAATTTCACCGTAGTCTAAAACAGACACAGTTCTTATTTTCATCAGCGAGGTCATTTCGCGTAGCGAAATGGACGCCGTCATCGAGGTCTTTACTGGCGATGTTTTCGGCGGGTACTTCGGCAACATCCTTGGAAACATCGTCGGAAACTGCTTTGGTCAGGTCATCGGCCACATGTTCGGTAAAATTATCGTCGATATCCAAGTGGTTATTAGGGCCGTCGTTACTATTCAAACCGAGGTTATTGTTTAAACCTTCATTGTTATCTAAATCGGCATTGTTCTTCGTGGCATTGTTGTTATTGTCATATACACAGGGTTCTGTGGCATTAACGGCCCAGACATCAAGAGCAATTGAAGGTAGTGCGCCATATTTAACATTTGATGGTGGACAGACAAAGGCAACTAATACGGATACTTTTTTGGCAATCGAGTTGCCAGATGGAAGACGTATCACTCAGTCAGCTAACACATCAAGTGCTACTAATCCGATAAGGTTACCTAGTGGTAATTATACATTTAATGATATACACACGGTGGTTCCCGCATCGGTCCCATTGGTAAATGGTGAGTATGCAATAGATATAAATAATTTGGTTAGCCAAGGGAAGTGGGGAGATGATGATGGGGATGGACAGGGTGCTAATGGTGTTACTGCATCAGGGCGTATAGATTTAACAATAAAGGATAAAAAAGGCACTATCGTTAGTCGTAGTGATACATTAAGTCTATGTAAAGCGCCTTATAAGTTAACTTTAAGTAGTACAGGGGGGACTTTAGAGACTCGTTATGGTGTGCCAAGAGGTGGTCGATTTTACGGAGGGACGGCGAATTATTATATCACTTTGTCGTCACAGCCGGTTATTTGTTCGGTCAGGCCGAATTTGTACTTCGGTGGTACTGGTGATAATGTTTCTTCCCCTTGGGGTAGTCGTATCCTTGACGATTCCAAGTTCGCCGGCCCAGCTAGCATATGGGACCCCAAAAAGGGCTTTTTGGTTCAGTCTACAAATCCATCGTCTTACGACTTAAACTTTCCAACTACAGGTGCTGATGGATTGTATTTTGATTTGGATGTTGGTGGAATCGATGCAAGTCAGTTGAGTTGGACAGTTAACACAGTTGGTAGTATAAGGGCAGAGGTGAGTTGGACAAGGCCGCGTTCTGGTACATTCATAGACCCACGAGGAAATACAGTACAAGCCGATGCTTGGATTACTGATAAATCTAGTTATGTAACACGGGTAACATTAAGGGGTCCTAGGGCAAGTAGTTCTCAGATAAATTCAAGTAGTCCTAGTCGGCTTACTCCGTTGCCATCTTTGCCACAGAGATTTGAGTTGGTCGGTAGGGATGGTAGTGGTAATGAGGTTCGTTATGGATTTGTGTTGAGGCAGTGGTTCGTCCATCGTGGTAATAAATGGGATACTCAGTCTAATCAAATATCTTGGTGTAGTGGTTTGGGTTATCGTATGCCACGGGTAAGGGATTTAACTAATGCGGTTTGTTCTGGTTGGGGAGTGAATAATAGTTATCCTTGTACTGGTGCAGTAGGTGCCGTGCCGTCGTCTAGTAATAATGTTTACATGCGTCACATAGGTG
>NZ_WTFC01000102.1:0-341 GCF_009795795.1 Gilliamella sp. Pas-s95
CTTTTAAAGCAAGGAAATGCTCATTAGCTGAGCAGTCAATTACAAAAAATATAAATAAAACAGAAATTTATTTGACAGGATAATCAAAATGCGCTATCATAATCGGCATCTGGCATCTGGCATCTGGCCTGCCAAACCTATGTCTTAAATCTACTGCAATTTCACCGTAGTCTAAATCAGACTCAATTCTCATTTTTATCATCGAAGTTACCGAAATCATCGAGCTTAGCGAACTCGCCAAGGCCGAAGCTTTTACCTTCCTTATCAAAGTCATCGTTGCTCTTTGCACCGTTGTTGCTATTGCCGTATTCGTTTGATTCACAGGCATTATCGGCTTATAC
>NZ_WTFC01000025.1:0-40351 GCF_009795795.1 Gilliamella sp. Pas-s95
AAAACGGCATAAGTTTAAAAGCCCTGCCTCCTTTTATTCAAAGGAGCTAAGAAAAATTGCACTTCATGGTGTAATCTAGGGTTTTTTTACAAAAAAACACCCATCTTTAACTCACCCCGTATATTCAGGCATAAAACAATTAGACATTTCACAACTATTGATAAAAAGTATAATATATAGCACTATTTAAATTATCGAAAAACCAATTCAACCATAAAGATAACATCATGCAAAAGTTTAATGTCAAAACCTTTCAGGGGTTAATTCTTACGTTACAAGATTACTGGGCTAATCAAGGATGCACCGTGATTCAGCCTTTAGATATGGAAGTTGGCGCCGGGACTTCTCATCCTATGACTTGTTTACGAGCCTTGGGGCCTGAGCCGATTAATGCTGCTTATGTTCAACCATCACGCCGCCCAACCGATGGTCGCTATGGCGAAAACCCAAACAGGTTACAACATTATTATCAATTTCAAGTTATCTTAAAACCTTCGCCCGATAATATCCAAGAGCTCTATTTAGGTTCGTTAAAAGAGTTGGGGCTTGATCCTACTGTTAACGATATCCGTTTTGTTGAAGACAATTGGGAAAACCCAACCCTTGGTGCATGGGGGCTTGGTTGGGAGGTTTGGTTAAATGGGATGGAAGTAACTCAGTTTACTTACTTTCAACAAGTTGGCGGGCTTGAATGTAAACCTGTTACCGGCGAGATCACTTACGGACTTGAGCGTTTAGCAATGTATATTCAAGGCGTCGATAGCGTTTATGATTTAGTTTGGAGTGATGGTGCATTTGGTAAAACGACTTATGGTGATGTGTTCCATCAAAACGAGGTTGAGCAGTCAACGTATAATTTTGAATACGCCAATGTTGAATTTTTATTTTATTGTTTTGAACAACACGAAAAAGAAGCTAAGTTTTTACTTGAGCTAGAAAAACCGCTTCCTTTGCCGGCTTATGAGCGTATTTTGAAAGCCGCCCACTGTTTTAATTTGCTTGATGCGCGTAAGGCGATTTCGGTCACAGAGCGTCAACGTTATATTTTGCGTATTAGGACGTTAACAAAAATGGTGGCCGAGGCATATTATGCATCTCGTGAAGCACTTGGGTTCCCTATGTGCCAAAATTCACGCGCTAACGACAGTGCATCAAAGTAGGAATTAGAAGATTATGCAAAAAACATTCTTAGTGGAAATCGGTACCGAAGAGTTACCACCAAAATCACTCCGCACTTTAGCAGAAAGCTTTGCGGCAAATTTTATACAACAGCTTGATAATGCCAATTTAGAACATGGTGAAGTGCTTTGGTATGCTTCGCCACGTCGTTTAGCGTTAAAAGTTTTAAATTTGAGCGATACCCAGCCCGATAGCCAAATAGTTAAACGAGGTCCGGCAGTGAGTGCGGCATTTGATGTCAATGGTCATGCGACTAAAGCTGCCGAAGGTTGGGCGCGAGGTTGTGGCATTACTGTTGAGCAAGCTGAGCGTATACAAACCGATAAAGGCGAGTGGCTTTCTTATACTCAAAATCAAAAAGGTCAGCCTGTCGTTAATCTTTTATGTGATATGGTTAAAACCGCATTAAGTAAATTACCTATCCCGAAGCCAATGCGTTGGGCAGCAAGACAAGTCGAATTTATTCGCCCATGTCATACGGTGACTATGTTGTATGGTGATGAGCTTGTGTCTGGTACCATTTTAGATATTGAGTCAAACCGCATTATTCGTGGCCACCGTTTTATGGGTGAACAAGAGTTTACTATCGATAATGCCGATCAGTATCCTGAAATTTTAGAGCAACGCGGTAAGGTGGTGGCTGACTATGATAAGCGTAAAGCGATCATTAAACAACAAGCCGAAGATGCCGCAGCAAAATTAAACGGTAAAGCCGACTTAACCGATAGCCTGCTTGAGGAGGTGTCGTCATTGGTGGAGTGGCCTGTTGTGTTAACCGCTAAATTTGAAGAGCGTTTTTTAGCCGTTCCTGCAGAGTCGTTAGTGTATACGATGAAAGGTGATCAGAAGTATTTCCCTGTTTATGATAATCAAGGAAAATTGTTACCTAACTTTATTTTTGTTGCCAATATTGAGTCAAAAGATCCGCAGGTGGTAATTTCGGGTAATGAAAAGGTAGTTCGCCCTCGCCTTGCTGATGCTGAGTTTTTCTATAAGACGGATTTGAAACAACGTTTAGAAGATCGTTTGCCTCGCCTTGATACGGTATTATTTCAACAACAATTGGGTACGGTTAAAGATAAATCACTTCGTATTGAAGCTTTATCTGGTTTTATTGCTGAACATATAGGTACCAATGTTGAGCAAGCGAAACGAGCAGGTAAGTTGACTAAATGTGATTTAGTGACCAATACCGTTTTTGAATTCCCTGAAACGCAAGGCATTATGGGCCGTTATTTGGCACTAAAAGATGGTGAAAGCAGTGAAGTGGCCACCGCAATTGAAGAACAATATAAACCACGTTTTGCTGGCGATGAATTACCAAGTACTGCTGTGTCTTGTGCGGTTTCTATCGCTGAAAAAATGGATACTTTAGCGGGTATTTTTGGTATCGGTCAGCACCCTAAAGGCGATAAAGATCCTTTTGCATTACGTCGCGCTGCAATTGGTGTTTTACGAATCATTGTTGAAAAGACACTACCTTTAGAGCTTGTTGAATTAACCAGTTATGCCGCATCGTTATATGGTGATAAACTGAGTAATACAAATGTGGTTGAGGATATTGTTACTTTTATGCAAGGTCGTTTCCGCGCTTGGTATCAAGAACAAGGCTTTGCCATTGATACTATTCAAGCGGTTTTAGCGCTTAACCCAACAAAACCGGCTGATTTTGATGCGCGCATTAAAGCAGTTACTCACTTTAGAACCTTGCCAGAAGCATCGTCATTAGCCGAGGCCAATAAACGGGTGTCAAATATCTTATCTAAAGCCGAAATTACTATTCCAGAACAGATCAATGCAGCCTTGCTAGAAGCAGGTGCTGAAGGTGAATTAGCTAAAAAATTGGCAGTTTTAACCGATAAACTTTCACCTTATTTTAGTGAAGGTCGTTATCAAGATGCGTTAGTTGAATTATCGTCTCTTAAAGAGACGGTCAATGCCTTTTTTGATTCTGTCATGGTTATGGTTGACAATGAACAGATTAAACTTAATCGATTAGCGCTTTTGAAAAAGTTGCAGAACTTATTCTTAAAAGTAGCGGATATTTCATTACTACAAGCCTAATTGACAAATTGAATTTTTCAACAACATAAATGGTGGTAACAAAACCAGTTACCACAAGAAAGGAACTTTTATGGAAGAGCAAAAAAAACTGACTTTTTCTTTAATCTTTGAACAAACAATGAATTTTACTCGTAACCATGTAATGCCTATTTTGTTTGTAAGCCTAATGGTAGCGTTAGCTAATTCGGTTATTACTAACTATCTTTACTATCTTAGTTTGAACTTCCACTTGTATTTAGATCTATCTCCCCATATTCCAATTTTGATTCTAGGTTTGTTAATCCATAGCACTATGAAGTCAATTAGTATTGCAACCATTAGTAATCTTAATAGCAGCGATAAACTTAAGCCAAAGCTATTCTTGTCTAGTTTTCTATCCAGTATGCTAAAAATTCTTGGTTTTTATATTACTTTTATTTTTTTAGTATTCTTAATAGCAATCATTTTATCTTTAGTATTTATTTGTTTAAATTTTTTATTACCTAGCATTTTGATTTTGTTATTAATTGCTTTAATACTAATTGTTCCAATTATATTTTTCTCTATTTTTTCTGATCTCTTTTTCGGGTCATTAGCTGATCCTAAACAAAAAAGTTTCGCTGATTTACTTTCGTTAAACTATCAGCTAGTAAAAAAATATTGGGCTCCTGGTCTTTTGATGTTATTAATTAGCGGTGCATTTTTTACCCTTTTGGCCAAATTGAGTATGACCTTAAATAATGAAAATATTATATTGAGTGCTATCATTTCATTCGCCTCTGCCTTTTTTGATATCTTTGTTACTAGCTTTTTCTATCGTCTTTATTCGCTAGCCACTAATACTACTAGCCAAAACTTGCCGGCAAAAGATGATCATGAAACAACCAGTAATTTGATTGTTTAACTATTCTGATCCTCACCAATTTTTGTTGGTGAGGATTAACGTGCTATGTCAATTTGCGTGTATTAATTTGTTATAACAAAACCGGTAGGATAATAACTATGACACCCGCTATTAATTTGCTTAAAAAGTTAAACATCAAATTTAACATTCACCAATATAAGCACGATCCGAACCAAATCCACTACGGACAGGAAGCTGTAGATAAGCTTGATCCAAGTTTAAATGTCACTGCCGCCCAAGTGTTTAAAACGTTGGTTGTGAGCTTAAACGGTAACCCTAAAACCTTAGCAGTTTGTGTGTTACCCGTTGATGGTCATTTAGATCTTAAAAAAGCTGCAAAAGCGTTAAATTGTAAAAAAGTAGATTTGGCAGATCCTAATTTAGCACAAAAGGTAACGGGCTATTTAGTCGGTGGAATTAGCCCTTTGGGCCAAAAACAACACTTTCCAACATTGATTGATTTAAGTGCAAATCAGCTCACTACAATGTTTATATCGGGCGGTAGAAGAGGATTAGAAATTGAAATTTCTCCCCAAGATTTGGCTGATATATTAAAAGCCACATTAACTGAAATAACCACTTAAAATTATCGGTAAAACAATTTTTAATTTGCTGTTGAGTTTAAGTGTTACAAAGTGGGATAAAAAATTAAGAAAACAGACCGTTTTCTATTTTTAGCACATATTATTTTATGTGTAGTAGCAGGGGCACAAAACGATGTCCTATGCCCTTGAAATCTTCCATCAATAAGAAATTATCGATAGAAAAAGAATCAACTTATTTGATTGCTTCTTTTAAACTTTTACCAGATACAAATGCTGGTACTTTGCTTGCTGCAATTTTAATTTCTTTACCAGTCTTAGGGTTACGGCCTGTACGTGCTTTACGAGCATTAACTTTGAATGTACCAAAACCAACTAATTGAACTGGTTCACCAGCTTTTAATGACTCAGTGATAGCTGCTAATGTAGCTTCTAATGCTGTTTTAGCTGCAACTTTAGTAATATCTGCTTTGCTAGCAATAGCGTCGACAAGTTCTGTTTTATTCATGGGTATATCCTTACATATTATTTTATTGTTAAAGTTAACATTACATACAAAGCAAGAATCAACAATCCTAGCTTCGTTACTGTAAACAATGTTTAGGTTACATTGCTGTTAAATGTAGTCTATATTTGCTTAAGATTAAAGAAAAATTTAATAAAAAATAAAAAAATCACACTTCAAATGGCTTAATTGCTCAAAAAAACACCAATATTACTTGTTTTAGCCGACCGTATTTCATCTTTTAAGCCTTTTATTAACTCAATCGTTTCGTTGGTTTCATCGCGTAATAATCGAAAGAGTTCCCACTGCAAATCAAACTCGTCAACAACGCTCTGTAAGTTTTGTTGTTCGTCTTCAGATAGAGCAACATTGGTTTTAGTCATTTCAAATTCGGCAACAGTAGTGGCGGATATACCACTTACCTTGGCACTATGTTCGGCTATTTCACCACTCAAATAAGAGTGTAGAACTTCACTAAGCGCCTGACAGGCATCAATAGCAGGGTAAACCATATAAGGGCTGTCCTCAGTTACCGTGGGAATAATGGCTTCTAATTTTTCAAGCTGTAAATCGAAGTTGATTTTAACATCTTCAACCATTAATGATTCCCAGACTAAATCTAGTATTTTTTTGTAGCTCTTTGCATCTTCTTCATTTTGTTGTTGCTGGCAATAAAAAACAAAATTGGGATACATTCGTTCACATAGGCAAGCCATAAATAAACGTTGTTGCCATTGTGGTAACTTTTCTATTCTTAATTGAATAGGGTTTTTAATCATGATGAAACCTTTTAGACTTTTGATGCACTGCGTCAATTAAATATTGCACATGTTCAACGGGAATATCTTGATGAATACCGTGACCTAAATTAAAAATATGACCAGAATAAGCACCAAATTCATTAAGAATGGTGCTAACATTAGATTCTATTGTAAGTTTATCCGCATATAAAACAGATGGATCTAAGTTGCCTTGTACGGCAATTTTTCCCTTTGATGCAATCGAGCTCAAATTTACAGTCCAATCAACACCAATAGCATCACACCCCGTATTGGCAATACTATCGAACCATAATCCCCCACCCTTTGTAAAAAGCGTGACAGGCACATAAGATGTGATGTCTGACGTTTTATGACCACGTTTTAATTTTGATAAGATTAATTGCATATAATGCAATGAGAATGTTTGATAACTTTGATGGCTTAATACTCCACCCCAAGTATCAAAAATCATAATAGATTGTGCTCCTGCTTCAATTTGAGCATTTAAGTACAAGGCCACGCTATCAGCAAGCTTTTCAAGTAGTAGGTGTAGCGCTTTAGGTTCGCTATAAAGCATTTTTTTTATTTTAGTAAATGCTTTACTGCTCCCTCCTTCTATCATGTAGGTGGCTAATGTCCATGGACTGCCTGAAAATCCAATTAACGGAACTTTGCCATTGAGCTCTTTTTGAGTTAAACGTATCGCTTCCATCACATAATTGAGTGATTGATTTGGATCAGGAATCGGTAATTGCTCAATATCAGACATGCAAGTAATCGATTTTGTAAATTTAGGTCCTTCACCTGCCTCAAAATGTAAACCAAGCCCCATAGCATCAGGAATGGTTAAAATATCAGAAAAGATAATAGCGGCATCAAGTTTATATCGTGCTATGGGCTGTAAAGTCGCTTCGCAAGCGAGTTCGGGAGTTTGACATAAAGTCATAAAATCCCCTGCTTTTGCTCTTAACTGGCGATACTCGGGTAAATAGCGGCCAGCTTGACGCATCATCCAAATCGGTGTGTAGTCCACAGGTAAACATTGCAAAGCACGTAAATAACGATCATTTTTTAATTGGCTCATATCTTCAGTTCTTTCAATAAAGAGGTTAGTTTGTCAAAAATTTCAGGATAATATGCGTTTAAGCATAAAAATCACCTGTTTTATCTATTATTTGTGCTCTAAACCTGAGGTTGTGATAATGTATTTTGAGCATAACAGATCAAAGCTTCAGAGATATTTTTCATTACACTACTTTCTGGAGCAAAACGATGCCAATATAACATTCGCCTTTGATATAACCCTTCCGTTAGATTGATTAATTCACCACTTTTTAATTCTTGTTCAACCTGTAATTTGGGTAGCATACAACACGCTGAACCTTGTTTAGCTAGTTGTACAAAGGCTTCAGATGAGCTGGTAATATGGCAAATTACACTGCCTGGCGTGAGGTTGAAGTTTTCTTGCAAAAAGGCTTGATGCATGTCATCTAGATGGTCAAATGCAACAGCTGGGGCTTTTAATAATGAGGAGCGAGTTACACCATTTGGAAAGTACTTTTTAGCAAAATCAGGAGAAGCCACAAAAATATAGTCTAGTGCACCTAATAAATCAGATAGGCAACCCGGTAAAGGGTTAGCTTGAATGCTAATTGCAGCAACCACAGTGCCTAAACGCAATAGTTCTAGCGTATGTTCTTCATCTTTAACTTGTATATCAAACCGTAAGATATTTTTATCTAAAACTGGTTTTAATGCAGGTAATAACCAAGTCGCTAACGAATCGGCATTGATTGCAATAGATAATGATAACGGCGTTGTATTTTGTTCATTATCCCCCAACCATTGTTGTTCTAATAACTCAACTTGGTGCAATAACCCTAAAAGATGTTCACCTTGTTTAGTGGCTTTTGGTGGAATGGTTCTGACCAATAATTGCTGACCAAAAAAGCTTTCTAATTGTTTAATACGTTGCGATACTGCAGGTTGTGTTATACACAATTTATCTGCTGCTCGTTCAAATCCTCGCTCTTTTATCACTGCATCTAATGCTTGTAATGCTCTATAATCTGGACGCTTCATAATCTCTTTAATAATGATTTGATCATTGCTTGAATATTTAAACTAATTTAATACCGCAATAAATTATAAATATATTAAAAATTAATATATTTTCTTAAAATCCTAATGATTTTTGCTTTCCAATTAGTTACTATGCCATATCTTCAATGATTTTGCTTTCAAAATTTTATTTTTTTAACAAAAATTATCCTCAAATTAGGGTGATATCATGACACAAGACGAATTAAAAAAAGCTGTAGGTTGGTCTGCATTAAAATTTATCAAACCTGATTCTTATGTCGGCGTGGGAACTGGCTCAACAGCATCCCATTTCATTGATGCATTAGCAACAATTAAAGATCAGATCAAAGGGACTGTTTCAAGTTCAGAAGCATCAACTCAAAAATTAAAAAGCTATGGTATTCCAGTATTAGATTGTAACCAAGTCGATAGCTTAGATGTTTACGTCGATGGTGCTGATGAAATCAATCATCATTTACAAATGATTAAAGGCGGTGGTGCAGCTTTAACCCGCGAAAAAATTGTTTCTGCTATTGCTAAGCAATTTATTTGTATTGTTGATGAGTCAAAAGTAGTTGATGTATTAGGCTCTTTCCCATTACCTGTTGAAGTGATTCCAATGGCTCGCTCTTATGTTGCTCGCGAATTATTTAAGTTGGGTGGAAAACCAATCTATCGTCAAGGTGTAGTCACTGATAATGGTAATGTTATTTTAGATGTTCATGATCTCGTCATCGCAAAGCCAATGGAATTAGAAAATAAAATTAATAGCATTGCAGGTGTAGTCACTGTTGGCTTATTTGCGAATAAAGGCGCTGATATTGCACTAGTTGGGTGTAGTACGGGTGTAAAAGAACTCAGATAAAATCATTTGTTAGAACAAATTTAAGAGAGGAAATAATGGTTATTCAGACTTTAACCAAAGATGAAAACAAATTTTTGTTACTCGAGGGAGTTCATCCGAGCGCAATAGATGTATTAAAATCAGCAGGCTTTACCAATATTGAATATCATAAAAGTGCATTATCGCCCGAAGAACTTCAGCAAGCCTTAAAAGATGTCCGTTTTATTGGGATCCGTTCAAGAACACAATTAACCAAAGATATTATCGACGCAGCACCAAAACTCGCTGGCATTGGCTGTTTTTGTATTGGCACCAATCAAGTGGATCTTGATGCGGCAACGGTGAAAGGTATTCCAGTATTTAATGCGCCATTTTCTAATACTCGATCAGTTGCTGAACTTGTTTTAGCTGAAGCAATTTTGTTATTGCGCCGAGTACCTGAAGCAAATGCTAAAGCACACCAAGGCAAATGGAATAAGATTGCCACAGGTTCGCACGAGGCACGTGGTAAAAATTTAGGCATCATTGGCTATGGTCATATTGGTAGCCAATTAAGCATTTTAGCTGAATCACTAGGGATGAATGTCTATTTTTATGATATTGAAACAAAACTGCCTTTAGGTAATGCTAAACAAATTTCAACCATGAAAGAGTTATTGGCTATAAGCGATATTGTCTCCATGCATGTGCCGGAAAACGCAACAACCATAAAGATGATCAGCGATAACGAAATCGATGCCATGAAATCAGGCTCAATTTTGATTAATGCTTCGCGCGGTAGAGTGATTGATATTGATGCATTAACTAAAGCCCTAAACACTCATAAACTGAGCGGTGCAGCTATTGATGTTTTCCCAACTGAACCGGCTAGTAATAACGATCCGTTTGAATCACCATTGTGCCAATTTGATAACGTGATTATTACACCACACATTGGTGGTTCAACAAGCGAAGCACAAGAAAACATTGGTATTGAAGTCGCTACAAAACTAGCTAAATACTCAGACACTGGCGCAACGCTTTCAGCGGTTAATTTTCCGGAAGCTTCTTTACCAATTCCAGCTAAAGGCGCAAGCCGTTTTATCAATATTCACCATAATCAACCCGGTGTACTAACCGCTATCAATACCTTATTTGCCGAACAAGGTCTGAATATTTCAGCTCAGTATTTACAAACCGATCCTAAAATTGGTTATGTTGTGATTGATATTGATAGAGTTGAACAAAACAAAGCTGAAGAATTGTTAGTGAAACTGCAAAACGTATCAGGAACAATCCGAGCCAGATTGTTATTTTAAGCGATTCAAGCTAGATAGATGGATTAACATTATTTTTTACAATAGGTTGATCCATCCAAAATAAGCTTTAAATCAATTTTATTGATTTTGTCTAACCGTATCTAGATAATGATATTTTTATATTATTTATCAATCACTTTTACTTTAATCACTTTAATACCTTTTTGCATTAGTGCATCATAATATCTATCATCTAAATTATCATCAGTGATAATTGTATCGACAGCACTTAGCTCACAAACTACATTTGGGCTACGTCGTCCAAATTTAGTTGAGTCAGCTAATAATATTAATTTTGCTGCAGCTTTGCTCATCGCCACACTACCGTGATAACTTTCATTAAAAGTTGTTATGCCACCCACTAAATCTACTCCATCGGCGCCCATAAATAGTTTATCAAATGTATAAAGTTCAAATGCGGCTGCTGTCGATGCACTATTACTGTGAAAAGAGGCTGATTTTCGGCGGAAGGTCCCTCCAGACAGAATAATGGTATGATTATTATTATAAGCAACTAGCTCGTTTACTATATGTAGGCTATTAGTCAAAATAGTCAGATTATCGAATTTAGCAAGCATAGGTATCATTTGTGCAACGGTACTACCAGAGTCAAAAATAATTGAATCGCCCTCATGAATCAGGTTAGCCGCTTCTTCTGCTATTGCTTTTTTCGATGCTGTGTTAATGTAAGTTTTATGATCGATGGCTCTATCACCAACTTCACGATTTAACATAGCACCACCATAAGTACGTAAAACCAAACCACTTTGGTGAAGCTGGGTAAGATCTTTTCTAATAGTTGTTCCAGTTGTTTTAAAATGTTCAACCAATTCATCAACACTAACCTGTCCATGGTTTTGGAGGTATTCTAAAATAGCTGTTTGTCGTAGCCTTACTTTCATACAAAATTCCATCATTATTAGTATACAAAAATTTTTATTTTGCAAAATATTATACTGTATAATGAAAGAAATTACTTTTTAAAATAAAAGGTAATATTCAATTATTTGCCGTTAAGGCAGTCGTTAATGCACTTTGTGATGCTTCATCATTCGGAAATATATTTTTTGGAATGATCTTTGATACTGACAATCCATGTAATTGTGAAATGGTTTTAGGCAAAGCAAATACCGTGATCCCCTTAATTATGACTGAATCAATAACAACTTTATTTTCATCTAATGAAATTGCAATTAATACCCTTGGCATAAACCGTTTACCTTTGCTACGACCAACGCCTAAATAAGTGCCTTTTTTCATGGCTAAGAAAGCTTGGTTAAAACGGCGAATTTGAAACCAACTAAAAACAATTTGGATACACCAAGCAATTAGGGCAATAGCAATTAATGTGGTCGTCATATTTGTGGTTTTCCATTTAATTTAGAATGAAAAGTGCGATAAGTTGTAAATTAACTTTCGCACTTTATTTTAACTAAAACATTACTTGTCCACCTGTAATGTTGATTGATTGTCCTGTGCAATAAGATGCTTTATCGCTTGCATAAAATAGTAATACGTTAAGGACATCTTGATAATCACAACCACGTTTTAACGGCACTTTATCAATATAAACTTGCTCAACTTGCTCATCTGGAATACCTAACTTTTTAGCGTATTGAGGTATTAATGATTGGAACATTGGTGATTTTAGTAAATTCCCCAACATTAATGAGTTTACCGTAATGCTATAATCAGCAAGATCAAGTGCCAGCGATTGCGTTAATCCAACACCACCAAATTTAGCTGCACTATAACCAGAATTATGCTTGCTACCTACTTTGCCTGATTTGGAGTTAATTTGGATAATTCGTCCATGAGTTTTGTGTTTTACCATTAATTTAGCAAACTCACGCGCACATAAAAAATAGCCAGTAAGATTTACATTAACTGATAATTGAAAATCACTTAATGTAAAATTAGTAATAGGTGCAGCTCTTGCAATACCCGCACTGTAGACCATTAGGTCAACACGTTTGAATGTATCATCAGTATCTTGAGCAAGTTTAATTACACTGTCTTCATTTGTTGCATCAACAGCAAAACCTTTTGCTGTACCTGCTCCATGTTTTTTGTTAATTTCTTCTGCCACTTTATTTGCATTAGTAACATTTAAATCAGCAACAACAACTTTGTATCCTGCATCGGCTATGCCTTTACATAAAAATTCGCCTAAAGTTTGGCCACCACCTACAACGACTGCTACTTGTTTCATTTTTAAGTTCCTTAGTCATTTAAAATTATAATTTCATCACCCACAGAAAGTTGATCTGGTAAATCACCTTTTACATGTACCGTTCCAGGCAATTCAGCCTGATGATTACCATCAAATCTTAATGTGATATGTCCCAACTCTCGAAAATTAATACTGCCTACATCACCGACTGCAGTAATTTCATAAACATGTTTACCTAATTTAATTTCTTGACCTACTTGCAAGTCTTGTTGCAAATCATCATGACTGTGAACAAAACAGTACTCAGCTAAATCGGCTGGTGCGCCATTTTTAAACAGGATTAGCATTCCATCAGCTAATGCCTCTTGGGCAAATTCACCAATTTGATTAATTTTTGAATGATAGATAACATTTGCCATTATTAACCTTCCGTCCGCTTATGATGGGATTTATCCATCCCATTTGTAATTTATTGATATATAAATAATGAAACAGCCCATGCAATTAAAACCGTTGGCGCGCCAGTTAAAAAACGACTAACCAACACAGATGGAACCCCTACTCTCACTGTATCTTGTTTAGCCTCAGCTAGTGATAGACCCACAGGAATAAAATCACATGCAGCTTGAGCATTAATAGCAAACAATGCTGGTAATGCTAAATGAGGAGGAATATTACCAAGCCCAATTTGTACACCAACTAAAGTACCAATAACCTGAGCAATAACCGCTCC
Source organism: Gilliamella sp. Pas-s95 (assembly GCF_009795795.1). Taxonomy (NCBI): domain Bacteria; kingdom Pseudomonadati; phylum Pseudomonadota; class Gammaproteobacteria; order Orbales; family Orbaceae; genus Gilliamella; species Gilliamella sp. Pas-s95. Next base: position 13,065 of record NZ_WTFC01000025.1, read on the forward strand.
AGGACCTAAGAAAGGAGAAAGTAATGGGAAAGAACAGATCAAGGCTAATATAACAAGTCCAAATGGGTTGTTTGCTAGAGGAACAAGCCCATGAGCAATAAAATTACCTAATCCTGATGCAATGATGATTCCAATTAATGCTGATACAAATGCCATAAAAGGAAGTATTGTTTTAAGTACCGTATCAATAGTATCACGACCAGCTTGGAAGAAAACGGCAACGCCGGATCCCATACCAATACCAATCCTTGCTAGTAATCCGTCGCTTTGTTCAGTAATTTTTTTACTGCTGTCATATTCCTTAAATTCAGCTGATTTATTATTTGTTTGCGGTTCTTTGGCTGCTGATGCCATTTCGCTTACGCTATCACCTTCTTTTTCTATCAATTTGATATTGTTTGTTTTTACTGCTGAAACATAAATATCTTCAACAATATATTGGGCAAGAGGACCTGATTTACCTGTTGCATGAATATTGACAGTTGGTACGCGGTTTTTTGGATAGATACCACAACGTAACGTGCCACCACAGTCAATAACCGCTACACCGATTTCCTCTTTAGGCGGTTCACCTTCCTTGAATCCATCAATAGCTTCCCATCCAGTTAATTTCACTAATGTATCGACAATCGCGGGACGAGTTCCTGCTGCAATATAAACAATCTTTTTTCCTGCAATGACAGGAAGTTCCAAAGGTCCACCCCAACCAGCTTCGCCTTTCTCAATACGAATAAATTTAGCCATTTTTATATTCCTTATCATTGTTAAAGATGAACTTTTCTTTCTAATTTAATACCCATTTTTCTTTCAAAAATGGCTGTACAAAAGTCAGTAATCCATCCTCGAAAAAAGTTAGTACCTAAACCAACAAGGAAATAGCTCACAGCAAGAGGGCCTAGAGGTAAATGTAATGTAGTTAAACCTGCCGCTATCCCTAAATAAACAAAAAGCTCACCAGGGTTAACGTGTGGAAATAATCCATTCATTGAATGGCAGCTATAAGATGAAGCTGCATAGTAGCTTGGCTTGTAAAACTCTGGCATAAAACGACCTAAACTTAATGTCATTGGATTACAAAAAACAAAAGTACCAATAAGAGGTAACAGTAAATATCTAGAAATGGGATTACCCGCACAAGCTTGCGCTAAACGTTCAATACGCTCTTGCCCAATAAATTTAATCACTGCATTCATTACAACAAGCAATGCAATTAATAATGGTAAAATTCCCGTTACCATCCCAACAAATACTTTTCCACCTTCTTGGAATAAACCAATAAACCATTCAGCACCAAATGAAATAGCATCAATCATATTGTCTCCTATTGAGTTGAATTTGAGTTGATAATACCAACACCAAAGCACAAAAACTTTTAAACAGATCACAATTTAAAAAAATACCTTTCATTTTAAAAGAAAATTAATTCAAAAAATAATTATTTTAAAATAAAGCAAATAAATGAAAGTGATAGATTGCTGAAATAACAGTAATAGCTAAAAATAGCTGATTTTTATTGGACATTAATTGTGAGTTGGCGTAACTTGATACAAAAGCGTTGTTTTATTATTCAATTTAAGGAGAATATATTATGGCTAAAAGTACTACCTCAGCAAAAAAACTACAACAAACAGCAATTTTATTCCCTACAGACTTAGGTCAAAAAGCGTCAAAAGATATTTCTGGAGCAATGAATTCTGTTTTAGCAGATGTTTTTGCTTTATATTTAAAAACTAAAAACTTTCATTGGCATGTTAGTGGTCCTCATTTCCGTGATTACCATTTAATGTTAGATGATCATGGTGAAGAGCTATTTGCCATGACAGATCCAATTGCAGAACGTGTACGTAAATTAGGCGGAACAACACTACGTTCAATCGGTCATATCGCTAAATTACAAAGCATTTCTGATAATGATGCTGATTTTGTTGAACCATCAGATATGCTTGCCGAACTTTGCCAAGATAATGTAAGACTAACAGAACGTATGCGTGTAGCACATGATATCTGTGATAAGTACAACGATACGGCTACAGCAAGTTTAATTGAAGAGTGGATAGATCAAACGGAACAACGTGCATGGTTCTTATTTGAAGCCGGACGAAAAGTCGACTCATCAGGACATTAATAAATAATTATTAATGAATAAAATAAGAGGCATATTCGGTGCCTCTTATTAAAAATATGTGGAGATTTAAGATGAGTAAAAAAATTGCTGTACTGGTTGGGAGTTTACGTAAAGACTCTTATAACTTAAAAGTAGCAAAAGTTTTTCAGAAAATAGCACCACCATCACTTTCGTTACAAATTATCCAAATTGGGGATTTACCTTTATATAATGAAGATATTGATAATAATGCCCCTCCAGCTTCTTATACTCGTTTTCGTCAAGAAATAGCCGATTGTGAGGGTGTTATTTTTGTGACACCTGAATATAATCGAGGCTTACCAGCAGTGATCAAAAATGCTATAGATGTTGGTTCGCGTCCTTATGGTAAGAGTATTTGGTCAAAAAAACCTGCAGCAGTTGTTTCCGTTTCACAAGGTGCAATTGGTGGGTTTGGTGCTAATCATCAATTACGACAATCTTTAGTCTTTTTAGATATGCCAACATTGCAACAGCCTGAAGCTTATATTGGCAATGTAAATGCTGCTTTTGATGAAAGCGGTAATATTACCTCCAAAAGTGAAGAGTTTTTAACTGTTATCATTAATAGCTACGCTAGCTGGGTTGAAAAGTTAAGCCAATAACGCTTTATTTTACCATTCACAGTCAATATAATTGGCTGTGTTTTCTTAGCAAGCAAATTAATTCGTTTTATCATGCCTATATTTTTTCCTAATAGTGAACAAAAATTGTTACACCGCGCGCAGTTAGTGGCGGGTTATACTTTTGGAGAAATAGCACAATATTTAAATATTCCTATCCCCTCGGATTTAAGCAAACAAAAAGGTTGGGTAGGTAATCTTATCGAAATTTTTTTAGGAGCTAATGCTGGTAGTAAGGCTGAACGTGATTTTGCCAATTTAGGAATTGAACTGAAAACGATTCCCGTTGATAAGCAAGGTAAACCGTTAGAAACTACTTTTGTCAGCGTTACACCATTAATGGCTAATCATGGCGTTATTTGGGAAACCAGCCATGTTAAATATAAACTAACAAAAGTACTTTGGATTCCAATAGAAGGCGAAAGAACGATTCCTCTTGCTGACCGAAAAGTAGGAAAACCTATTTTGTGGACACCAACTCAAGAACAAGAGCGACAACTTAAGCAAGACTGGGAAGAATTAATGGATATGATAGCGCTAGGGCAGGTTGAAAAAATTACTGCTCATTATGGCACCTATCTACAACTCAGACCCAAAGCGGCCAATGGACAAGCACTTACTGAAGCAATTGGTGAAAATGGGCAAATTATTTTAACTCGCCCTAGAGGATTTTATCTTAAAAAGTCATTTACTATGCAAATTTTAGATAATGCAATGAAGTATTAATAGTTTTTATGTTCAACTAAATCGCACACACCGTTACATATCATAATCATCACCTCCTAGTTAAAAAAAATAATATTACTTTCATATAGTTGGCAAAAAAATCAAATCTACGTCACATTTTTTCACATTAGTGATTTACTTAGATCAAATGTGAGAATAAATTCACTTTAACATTTGTGAAACAATAAGAGAATTTGTGAGGATTTAATATGAATTTTATTTTATCTGGGCATGGGAATGTTGCTATTGAAATGAAAAAAAGTATCGAAATGATAGCTGGAAAATACCTCAATTTACATGCAATAACCTTTGAACCTGGTGAAGGTATTGAAAGTTTGCAAGATAAATATCTAAAAATTATTAACCAATCAGAAAACCAGCAATTCATTATTATCACTGATATTTTTTCTGGTAGTCCTTATAACGCGGCAGCGATATTAGCGCTGAAACGAAGAAATATTGAAGTTATCAGCGGGCTCTCCTTACCACTTTGTTTGGAGTTATTAAATTCTGATTACTCCTTAATCAATATTGAAAACGCATTTGAACAACTTGACAACGTCAAATTGGATTTTATCAAGTCATTCAAATCATTATCTAAAAATGCATGTATAGAGGAGGATTTATAAATGATTATAAATTTAGTTCGCATTGATGATCGTTTAATTCATGGTCAAGTGACGACTGTTTGGACCAAAGAAGCCAAAGCAGAAAGAATAATTGTTGTAAGTGATGAAGTCGCCAATGATGAGATCCGTGCAACACTCGTTAAACAAGCAGCCCCTCCAGGCACTAAAGTTTCGGTAGTGAGCATTGAAAAAGCTGTAGCTGTTTATAAAAACATAAAGTATGAACATGATACCGTATTTTATCTATTTACTAATCCAACCGATGTGTTGCGCTTAATTCAAGCTGGTGTTCCTATTAAAAATGTCAATATTGGTGGTATGTCATTCAAAGCTGGTAAAAAACAAATTACTAAAGCTGTTTCTGTTGATGAAAACGACGTATCGGCATTTAGAAAAATGCATGATATTGGAGTAAATCTTTATTTAAAAGTGGTGATTACCGATCCTTTTGTCGATTTTATCAAACTACTTGAACAAGAATTTCCATATTAATAATCACTATTAATAATCACTATTAATAATAAAATAGGAGGCAATAATGGAGATTTCATTATTTCAAATCATATTAGTTTTTATTTTTTCTTGTGTGGCTGGTATGGGGAGTGTGCTGGATGAGTTTCAAACTCATCGTCCATTAATTTCCTGTACTGTAATTGGTTTAATTTTAGGAGACGTCAAAACCGGAATTATTCTTGGAGGTACATTGGAACTTATCGCATTAGGTTGGATGAACATTGGAGCAGCGCAGTCACCCGATTCAGCATTAGCCAGTGTTATATCAACTATTTTAGTTGTAGTTGGTAAACAAGATATCCAAACTGGCATCGCTATCGCATTACCAGTTGCTGCAGCAGGACAAGTACTTACAGTATTTGCTAGAACCATCACAGTGGCCTTTCAACATGAAGCAGATAGTGCAGCTGAAAAAGTCCAATTTAGAAAAATAGAATTATTACATTTTAGTGCACTTTTTGTTCAAGCTCTAAGAGTGGCAATTCCTGCGACATTAGTTGCTATATATGTTGATGCAAACACAGTAAATAGATTATTAAATTTATTACCTGATATTGTTACTGGCGGCCTTGCTGTTGCTGGTGGATTTATTGTTGTTGTCGGTTATGCCATGGTTTTAAATATGATGATGGTCAAATACTTAGCACCATTTTTCTATCTGGGTTTTATTTTGGGTGGATACCTAAACTTTAGCCTCCTATCATTTGGTATTTTAGGAGTCATTTTTGCCATTATTTATGTTCAATTAAATTCTAAATTTAATACAGTTAAAAATAATGAAAATGCAATAAATCTATCAACCAATAGCAAATCAATTATTGCCGATGATGAATTAGATGATTAATTAACAAGGATTTTATTATGAAAGAAATGATAAACACCATCCAAAAAAAAGATATTATTAATACGTTTATTCGATCTAATTTTCAACAAGCTTCTTTTAACTATGAACGAATTCACGCTTTGGCATTTTGTGTGGATATGATACCAACAATAAAACGAGTCTACAAAACAAAAGAAGAACAACGTGAAGCCTTAAAACGACACCTCACTTTTTTTAATACTACTCCTGCGATGTGTGGTCCTATACTTGGTGTCACAATGGCAATGGAAGAAGCAAGAGCCAACGGTGCACCTATTACAGATGGGACGATTAACAGTTTAAAAATTGGATTGATGGGACCGTTGGCCGGTGTCGGTGATCCATTGGTATGGGGAACACTCCGCCCAATTACAGCAGCACTTGGTGCATCATTAGCGCTTTCCGGCAATATAGCCGGCCCATTATTGTTTTTTATTCTGTTTAATTTAGTTAGGCTTGCTATGAAATGGTATGGACTGACTTATGGTTTATCAAAAGGGATAGGGATTGTTAAAGATCTTTCCGGCAATATTTTACCAAAATTGACAGAAGGCGCGTCAATTCTTGGATTATTTATCATGGGAGTATTGGTCACAAAATGGACTTCAATTAACGTTCCATTAGTTGTATCTCAAACAGCTGACATAAATGGTAACCAAATCACAATGACAGTTCAAAGTATACTTAATGATCTTGTTCCAGGCTTATTACCGCTTGGATTAACACTCTTAATGATGAAACTACTCAGGAAAAAAGTAAGTCCAATAATACTAATTTTTATACTTTTTGCTGTAGGTATTATTGGATATGGTTTAAGAATACTTGCTTAACAAAATGATAAATAAATGTTTATTAAAATTTAAAGAGTTTTAAGTTCAATAACCAAAATTCAAAAAGTACGCAAAAAGGTTAGTCAGTTATTTTATTTACACAATATAAATAAAATCTTTCAGCCTTTTTGTGTCTGCCCTTCAACAAGATTTAACTTATCAAAGAGGAATATATGAAAACTCAAGCAGTTAGGTTGTATGGTAAAAATGATTTGCGACTAGAGTCGTTCGAACTTCCCCAAATAAATGATGATGAAATTTTAGTTTCGGTAGTTGTAGATAGCATGTGTATGTCTTCATTGAAATTAGTCAATCAAGGAGAAGATCATAAAAAAACACCACCTGATTTAGTCAATAATCCTATCATCATTGGTCACGAATGCTGTGGTGAAATTTTAGAAGTTGGAAAAAATTGGCAGCATAAATTTAAAGCGGGACAAAAATATGTAGTACAAGCGAATCTACAACTTAAGGATAGTCCTTATTGTGTCGGTTATTCTTATCCATACACAGGAGGATGCGCCACTTATATGATCATTAATCATGATGTATTAAAACAAGATTGTTTAATTCCTTATGATGGCAACACCTACTTTGAGGGTGCTTTAATTGAACCTTTATCCTGTGTTATTGGTGCATTTAATGCTAATTATCATTTAAAACCTAATAGTTACCAACATGTTATGGGAATAAAAAACGGTGGGGATCTGATAATTTTAGGTGGAACAGGCCCAATGGGGATGTTGGCAATTGATTATGCTCTAGGGGGACCAATAAAACCTAAAAAAGTGGTTGTCACAGGACGGAGTAAAGAAAAAATTGCTCATCTTAAAACGTTGTATCCTCCTCGTAATGGCATTGAACTTGAATTTGTTGATATATCAAATGTTGATGACCAATTAGAATCATTAAAAAGCCATTCGACCAAAGGTAGTTTTGATGATATTTTTGTTTTTTTACCTTCACAAGAATTAATACAGTTAGCATCAAAATTATTAGCTTTTGACGGTTGTCTTAACTTTTTTGCAGGTCCTCAGAATAAAGATTTTTTAGCTGAAATTAACTTTTATGATATCCATTATAACTTTACCCACATTGTTGGAACATCTGGTGGAAATACCGACGATATGCGTGAGGCAGTAAAACTTATTGAAGCTGGAGCTGTTGATGTAGCTAAAATTGTTTCACATATTATGGGGATCAATCAAGCTAGTAAAGCAACTCAAATGCAAGATAAAATTAAAGGTGGTAAAAAATTAGTTTATACCCATAAGCAATTTGAACTTAAAAATATAGAATCATTGACTGATAGTAAAGATGATATTGCATTAAAACAAATACTGAATAAAAATCATGGAATTTGGTCAAAAGAAGCTGAAGATTTTATATTAAATTATTTTCCTGATATTGAACCTTAATTTTTGATATACTTTATTAGCATCAAGATGTCATCATGCTGAAAATAAATGACTTCTTGATGTTATTAAATAGGCTAAATTTTAAAACAATAGATAATAAGATAACGCTACGATGATAAATCACAATTTTAGCAATAACGATTTTGAGCAACATAAAATGTTAATTAAAATTGCACAGCTGTATTATGAAGAAAATAAAACGCAGTCAGAAATAGCAAAAATAGTCCATATACATAGGTCGAGCATAAGCCGAATGCTAAAAACAATACGTGAATTAGGCCTCGTCTCTATTTCAATTAATTATGATTTATTACCCAATATCGCCTTAGAAGAAAAGATTTGTAGTCAATTTAATTTAAAACAAGTTATTGTTGTGCCTGTTAACCCCAATTTAGATAATGATACGAAAAATCAAATTGTGTGTAATGTAACATCTAGTGTATTACTTAAAAATATTCACGATAACGATGTTATTGGTATATCTTGGGGACGCTCAATTAATTATATTGTCGATAGTTTAAAAAATGACAATAATACGTTTGACAATATAACCATTGTACCAATGATTGGTGGACCTTCTGGAAAAATTGAAACAAAATATCATGTCAATAACATTGCCTATAAATTATCCAACAAACTGAAAAGTAAATCGATATTAATTGATTATCCAGCCATTGTTGACACATCTAAATTGAAAGCTGAAATTGAAAAAACTCAGCACATGAAAGAGTTAAAAGATTGGTGGAATAAAATAACCATAGCATTGTTTAGTATAGGCTGCCCCGCCATATCTAAAAGTTCAATTTGGTACGGTTTTTATGGCGAACTATTCCAAACGATTACCAATAAAAAAATTGTGGGCGATATATTATCTCGATTTTATGATAAAAATGGAGCTGAATTAGATACACCATTCTCTAATCAGATTATTGGCGTCACCTTAGATAAACTAAAACAAATCCCACTTAAAATTTGTGCTAGTGGTGATCCCGAAAAACTTAATAGCTTAGTTGCAGCATTAAATGCAAATTATATTGATATATTAGTCATTAGTGATGAGTTAGCTAATCAACTAATTGACTAATTTTCAAACCAAAATAATAAAAAATAGTCTTAATTAATGACAATACTATTTTTGATATTTAATATCAAGTATTAAAATTTTTGAATTTCGTTGATAATTATAAAGTTGCTTTTTTTTAATTGGCAAATCATCTACCTCTGCTGGATTGAATCCTTTTTCCCTAAACCAGTGAATACTGCGAGTAGTGAGAACAAATATTTTTTCTAATCCTAACTGGGTTGCTTTTTCAGTTAACTTTTCAATTAATACGTTTCCCCGAGACGAGCTACGATAGTCTGGGTGAATAGCTACACAGGCCATTTCACCCATTTTTTCTTCAGGATAAGGGTAAAGCGCAGCACAACCTATTGTCATGTTATCACGTTCAATAATGGTAAATTTATCAATCTCCATTTCTAATTGTTCACGAGATCGTTTAACCAATACACCTTGTTCTTCCAGTGGACGAATAAGTTCTAAAATCCCACCAATATCGTTAATCGTTGCCGAACGAACCTTCTCAGAATGCTCCATTGCAACTTGTGTTCCAATTCCATCGCGCGAAAATAATTCTTGTAAAATCGAACCGTCAATCAAATAACTTACCAAGTGGCTTCGTCTAACTCCACTCCGGCATGCTTTCGATGCTGCGCGTAAGAACCGTGCTTCACTGGATAAATGTTTGCCTTGCTGTTCTTTTTGATTAACATAATTATCTGCATCAACTGGATAAAGGTCAGTAATAACACGACCTTCTTCATCTAAAACTCCTTGTTCTGCACAAAAACTGATTAATTTATCCGCTTTTAAGCGAATGGCAACTTCCGCTGCAACATCCTCAGATGCTAAATTAAAACTTTCCCCAGTAACCGAAACACCAACTGGGCCTAATAACACAATAGAGCCGCGATCTAACTGTTCTGCTATCGCCTCGTTATTGATTCGTCGGATTTTACCTGTATGACAATAATCAACACCATCATCAACACCTAATGGTTGTGCAATCACAAAATTACCACTGACAACACTGATATGTGCACCTTGTAATGGGGTATTATTTAAGCTCATTGATAAACTTGCGGTAATATTAAGTTGTAATGATCCTGTAACTTGTTTAATGATGTCTAGCGTCACTGCATCAGTGATGCGCGTATTTTTATGATATTTCGGCACAATATGATATTTTTTTAAAGATTCATCGATCTGATTACGAGCACCATTGACAATAACAAGTTTAATACCAAGACTATAGAGTAAACCAATATCACTGATGATACTTGAATAATTATTACTTTTTAACACTGCACCTGTGAGCAAAATCACAAATATTTTTCCATGATGAGCATTAATATAAGGTACTGAGTGTCTTAATCCATCAACTAATTCAGTTGTACGTTCTTGCATTTTTACAATCACCTTAAAATGAATATTTATTCAAATTAAATGTAATTTTATTTATTTTTGATTTAATAGCAAGCTATATTTTAAGGCTCTATCAACAATCTGAATATTCACTATCTATGAAAAATAAAGCTGAAAATCGATAACTATCTGATTGAAAAATGACTGATTAACCCAACATTAAATGGTTAATTACGAAGATTCAGTTAAAATTTTTAAAACCGTTAGTATGGAAAAAAGCATGCCATATTGGCATGCCCTATAACATTAAACTTTAGATCGATAAAATTATATTTTTGTTAAATCAATGACCTTTTTAAAGCGATAAAAAACAATTGAGCCAAGTACTACACTTGATACTGCAATAAAAAAGTCTATTAAAATAGCATAACTGACATTGATCATAGCTAATTTTGGCACTATACGCGGAATGACAACAAACGATAGTCCACTAAATGTATACATACAACCAACAGCCAGACCTTTACGAGTTGGGAACAGTTGTTGCATTACAACCAAAGTCAACTGTAACACGCCGCCTGCAGCAGTAAATCCTACGCCAATTGCAGCAATGATACACATGACTGGCGAAATATTGAAATAAAACACAATTAATACTAAGGCAGACAAAGCAGGCAGAATAATAATACAAAATATTGGTTTTAAGAAACGTTTAACCACAAATGCTGTAACAAATACCGAGATAATGGATGCGGTACTATAATAGCTGATCAGTTGGTTTGCATCGATATCGCTCATATTAACACCTTTAATAGCGATAGTTGGCAACCACTGTAAAATAATGACAAATGTTGCTGTTGTAGTAAACCCCATTATAATCAATAAAATACCTTCAAATTCAAATCGAGGATTACCTGTAAAATAGTTTACTGAACCCTCACAACCTTTGATTGTCGTATCTTTATGTGGAAATTGTTGAGGTAATAATAATAAACTGTTAATGATTAAATAAACAGTAAAACCGAGAAATGCCCAACCATACCATATGTTGTTGGTATCAAAAAAAGTAACAATAAAAGGTAGGATTAGCGTTCCGATGGAAATGAAAGCTTTTATAAGAACACTTGCAGAGCTCGCAGCTCCAGGAAAGCATTCAGTCAATGCAGGCATAGAGCCTGTATCTAAAAAAGAATTACCCGCCCCTACAGCAATCGCTAAACAAAAAGCTATATGAATGTTGGTACAAAAAATTATTCCTACAAAAAAGATAGCGTAACAAATCATACCTAAATAAATAAATAACTTTCTACCAAATTTATCTGATAGCACCCCACCAACGAACATTAAAAATATTTTGCCAATTCCTATGCCAGATGCAATATAACCAAGCCCAACTATATCAGTATTTAGTTGCTTTGAAAGCGCTTGAGAAAATTGCATAATCACAATTAACGCAATACTTTGAATAATATAGTTTGCATAAATAGATCCGACAATTCCATAAGAATTGATCTTTCGATTTTCCATTTGTCATACTCCATATGTAAAACATAGAACTTTAGTTTTATTCAATATATATGTATCAATATTAAGCAGAAAGAGTAAATCTAGATTTGTTACTTAACTTTTATCTTCTTTACTTCTAAAAATAGCAAAAATCTGACAGAAAATTAAAGTTATATAGAATTCTTATTATAATTTTATTGTTGTCTATTACCAATAAAAATACCACTGTTTAAGTGGTATCTGTTATAAAAGGTTAAATTAACTTCCTAGCATCTCAAGCATTTTAGCTAGAATCAAGCTTTCATCTTGATCAACATTCACTATATGGTGCGCTGCATCATGATATAAAGGCAATCTTTCAGTTAATACTTTTTCTATTTCATCAGCAATAGATAAGCCAGTTAACGATGGTCTTTGAGCAACATTCGGATCTTTCATTAAACGAGCAGCTAGTGTTGCCGCTGGAGCAGATAAAAAGATAACTGTGCCATTTTGTTTCATAAAATGGCGGTTATGCTCAGCTAATACCATTCCTCCACCAGTGGCAACGACGCGATTTGGTTTAGTTGTATCAACAAGCACTTGGCTTTCTCTTGATCTAAATCCTTCCCAACCTTCTTTTTCAACAATTTCAGCTACTGTTTTTTGAGTAGTTTCAAGTAAATAGCTGTCGGTATCAATAAAAGAAAACGATAGCTTATTCGCTAACATTTTTCCCATTGTTGTTTTACCTGCTGCCCTTGCACCAACTAAAAAAATTGTTTTATTCATATTGGGTTCTGTCCTTTTTTCTTTACAGAATATGTTACCATGCTAGTGATTTACTCTCGTTTTTGCAATATATTTTTATATATTATTTAATAAATTAAAAAAATAATGTTTAATGAACTCTAACATCACTTTTAAAAGCATTGACGTAAATATTTTTTTACAAAATTGTAAAAATCTTAAATAGCGCTAAAGTCTTGTTAATAAAACCAATTAACACAGTTTTTCTAGACCACGAAAATAGAGCTCTGTCGCGATCGATTGATGTAATCGCCACTGAATAATATCAAGGTCAATATTTACCTTTTTAAACTCTTCATATGTCATAAAATAACGAATAGTATTACTGCCAACACGATCATTGATACTATTGATGATGATATTTATTTTTTCGATTCGAAGTTTCTTTAGATCTTGCATTGCTGTTACAACAAATTCTGGAATCGGTTTTGTCCCATTTTCCCAATCATGCCATGTATTAACATCTGTTTTACCAATATATTCACTGGCTTCTGACACTTTTAACATAAAGAAACGACGATATGCTTGCAACTCTAAATTAGTCATAAATGCTCCTTATTATGATGCTCTTAAACTATCTAATTGATATGTTAACTTTGTTTAGACCAATTAAATAACATACAAATTTGGCAATCACAAAGCAATTATATAAATAACGGAAAACATGACTAATTCCAATTAACTAGCCATATTTACCATTTGGGCAACTATTTTTTATTCAAAGCATCAATTACAGCCTGTTTTGCGCGTTCAGAAAGATTTTTCCCCGTCCAAATTTTAAATTGAGCATTTGCCTGGCCAATAAACATTTCACGTCCTGAAATTGACTCCCAACCAGCTTGTTCAGCTTCTTGTCTAAAACGCGTATTGTATGGAGTATAAACAATATCATAAGCCACACCTTTACCTTTAAACCAAGCTTGTTTATAAGGTGTTTGATCTTCAAATTTACCCGTCATGCCTAATGGTGTTGAGTTAATAATAATTTGAGCTTCAACTTTACTACGGTCTTCCCATTTAATAGTTTTAAGATTGAATTCATTAGCTAACATATTAGGTAAATCATCTACAATATCTGTTACTGTAATATCGGTATAACCAAGTTCCTGTAACCCAACAACAGCTGCACGTGCAGCGCCCCCTGCACCAAGTAATAATACTTTTTTATAATCTGCAGGTAGTTTTTTTGTTTTAAGCGGTTCCATAAATCCAACGATATCAGTATTATCACCGCAAAGTTTATCCCCATTCCAATAAACTAAATTAGCCGCTCCCGCTTTCTTTACATGATCGGTTACTTCATCTAAATAAGGAATAACTGTTTGTTTATGTGGAATGGTGACACATAAGCCTCGAATGTTTAATAACCTTATGGATTTAAATAAAGTTGCAATATCTTCCGGAGGTGTAGCAAAAGGAACTAAAATTGCAGGAATTCCATTGTCTTGAAATGATGTAGTATGAATAAGAGGGCTCATACTATGTCCTAAAGGATAACCGATAATGCCGTATATACTATATGGCGTAAACTGTTCCATATAACCTCCTTAAAAATTAGAAAATTAAACCTAAAATGGATAAAATCGATAAATCATAGTATTAAAACATATTTATTATAAAATTAAACCGTTTTTGTATTTAATCTACATAATCAAAATTAGAAAGTTATCGTTTAATAGTAACAGACATCTATTTGTTAATATTCATTTGGACAATAAACTTATTTTACGCTTAAATAAGATAATGCTTGAGAATTTGCGTATAACAGCGTATACTTCGCTACCTCATTATTGTGGGTGTAGTGTGAGAGGTTAGACTGCTTCTCAGATAGAACTGCAGCAAACTAAAAGCCTGACGAGGTTAATTCCATTAACATATTACGCCCAAGGCTTAAGCATTGAAATTTCGGAGAATTATTGACATGTCACGAGTATGCCAAGTAACAGGAAAAGGTCCTTTAGTAGGAAATAATCGTTCTCATGCGATGAATGCTACTAAACGTCGTTTTCTACCAAACCTTCAAACTCACCGTTTCTGGATTGAGAGTGAAAAACGTTTTGTAAAATTGCGTGTATCTGCTAAAGGTATGCGTACTATCGATAAAAAGGGTATTGATGCAGTTTTAGCTGAACTTCGTGCCCGTGGTGAAAAGTACTAATAAGGAAACCATATCATGGCAAAAGGTGTACGCGAAAAAATTAGATTAGTTTCTTCTGCTGGTACAGGTCATTTTTATACCACTAGCAAAAACAAAAGAACTATGCCTGAAAAAATGGAGATCAAGAAATACGATCCTGTAGTTCGTCAACATGTAGTTTATAAAGAAGCTAAAATTAAATAGTTTTAAATAAATAAAAAAACCCAGCAATGCTGGGTTTTTTTATATCTTTTTAAAATTGACGTTACTCATTGATTGCCATAATAACTATTTAAGAAATAAAAAAGCTTCAGTTTTTACCTGAAGCTTAAAATAAGCAAACAATGATTTTATTTTAAATATTGTTGCTCATATGATCTTGCTTTTTTATCGTCAAAGACATGCTCCCAGCGTGCAATAACAATTGCAGCTAATGCATTACCTACTACATTAACTACCGTTCTTCCCATGTCTAAGATTCGTTCAACACCCATAATATAGCCAATACCTTCAAGAGGTATACCGACACTACCAAGTGTTGCCGATAAAACTAAAATTGAAGCACCAGGAACGCCAGCAATCCCTTTAGATGCAATCATTAATGTGATAACAATAATAATTTGATCCAAAATCGTTAGATCGATGCTAAATAGCTGCGCTAAAAAGATAACAGTTATACTTTGATAAAGTGTCGATCCATCAAGATTAAATGAATAGCCCGTAGGAATAACAAAGCTGGTTATTGATTTTGGAGCACCATAAGCCTCCATCTTTTCAATAATCTTCGGTAGTGCCGTTTCAGAACTCGCTGTTGAAAATGCAATCACCAACTCTTCTTTCAAAATTCTCAACAATGTAAAAATATTAAAGCGGCAAAGTTTACAAACGAGACCAAGTATCACTAATGTGAAAATAATCATTGCCGAATACACTGTTAAAATTAATTTAAATAAAGGCAGTAAGGATTCAAAACCATATTTAGCAACAGTTACCGTAATAAGTGAAAAAACGCCAATTGGTGCATACCGCATAATCATGTTAGTTACTTTAAACATGGTATCTGAAATTACTTTTAAGAAGAAAAGAAATGGTTCACGCTGTTTATCTTGTAAAGACATTAGCCCTAAACCAAAAAAGACACAAAAAAAGATAACTGGTAAAATTGCACCATCAGTCATTGCTTTAAAAATATTTGCAGGAATCATATCAAGAATCATAACAATCAAACCATGTGGTTTTCCGCTCAATTCCTCGGTTGCTTTGGCATATTTACTAATATCAGTGGTTGCAAGAGTAGATGAATCAATGCCTGCTCCCGGTGAAAAAATATTTCCCCAGCAAATACCTAACAAAATAGCAATAGTTGTAATAATCTCAAAATAAAGTATTGTTTTAAATCCTAATGTGCCTAATCGTTTTGAACCGCCAATACCTGCAATACCTAGTGTTAATGTGCTAAGTATAATAGGTAATACTATCATTTTAATTAAACGAATAAAGATATCACCCGCTGGTTGGAAGATATTGACTATCGAAAACTGATAATAAGAATGTAGAGGATGAGATGGGACAGAAAGCTCAAATAAATAGGCCCCCATCGCAACACCTAAAACCAAAGCAATTAAAATTTGCCATGCAAGATTTGTTAATATTTTTTTTATAAAAAACGCCATCTAATACTATTCCTTTTCGAGATTATTCTAAATAAAAAAGGATTAGTTATATTAACTAATCCTTTTTAATAATTAAAAGTTATTCTTCGGCTCCCGAGGCCAAATCACCCCGCCCTTCAGGCTGTGATAATAATTCAGGTTCATTATCGTCCTCTGTTTCAGCAATTCGCTGTAGTCCCACTACTTTTTCGGTTTCCGCTGTTCGAATAAGCATAACCCCTTGAGTATTACGGCCTACAATGCTGACTTCTGCAACTCGAGTACGAACAAGCGTTCCTGCATCTGTAATTAACATGATTTCATCTGTTTCATCAACTTGAACAGCTCCAACCACAGCTCCATTACGCTCACTTACTTTGATAGAAATAACACCTTTAGTTGCACGTGATTTCGTTGGGTACAATTCTTGCTGTGTACGTTTACCATAACCATTTTGAGTTGCAGTTAAGATTGCGCCATTTCCACGAGGTACTATCAGAGACACCACTTTGTCATCACTCTCAAGTTTTATGCCTCGAACACCTGCAGCAGTTCGCCCCATACAACGAACTTTATTCGCTGGGAATCGAACAACTTTACCGTTAGCTGAGAATAACATAATATCTTCAGTAGTTGAGAATTGTGAAACTTCATCATCTTCAGTATCAACATCTTCTATCATGATATCATCATTCATTTCTTCATCATCAGTCATAGCTGAAGGATCATTACTAGTTAAATCAACACCGATCAATTCATCATCGTCACGCAAATTAATTGCAATAATGCCTCCACTTCGAGGACGGCTAAATTCAATTAAAGAAGTTTTCTTAACTGTACCTTGTGCGGTAGCCATGAATACACAATGTTCATTATCAAATTCTCTAACTGGTAAAATTGCAGTAATACGTTCGTTTTCTTCCAGAGGTAATAAGTTTATTATTGGGCGACCACGAGAACCACGGCTTGCTTCAGGTAATTGATAAACCTTCATCCAATATAATCGACCACGACTAGAGAAACATAAAATCGTATCATGGGTATTAGCAACTAATAATTTTTCGACAAAGTCTTCTTCTTTAATTTTAGTTGCAGATTTACCTTTACCACCACGACGTTGAGCCTCATAATCTGAAATCGGTTGATATTTTACATAACCTTGATGCGAAAGAGTAACAACGACATCTTCTTGGGCAATGAGATCTTCAATATTAATATCTGCACTACTTGCTGTAATTTCGGTCCGTCTAGCATCTTGGAACTGGTCACGAATGGCTTCAAGTTCTTCTCGAATCACTTCCATTAAACGCTCTGAACTTGCTAAAATATGCAATAACTCACCAATTTGAACTAATAAATCCTTATATTCATCAAGAATTTTCTCATGTTCAAGTCCTGTTAGACGATGTAAGCGAAGATCTAAAATCGCTTGAGCTTGTGCATCTGATAGGTAATAGTGTCCCTCATGAATACCAAATTCTGGCGCTAAATCTTCTGGTCTAGCTGCATCATTACCTGCTTTTTCCAACATTGATGCAACGTTTCCAAGTTGCCAAGCTTGAGCCAGTAATTTAGTTTTTGCTTCACTTGGCGTTGCAGCTGCACGAATTAATTCAATAACTGGATCAATATTAGCAAGTGCAATTGCCAAACCTTCTAACACATGAGCGCGCTCACGTGCTTTACGTAGTTCATAAATAGTTCGACGCGTAACTACTTCACGACGATGAAGCACAAAAGCTTCAATCATTTCACGCAAGTTTAACAGTTTGGGTTGACCTTTATGTAAAGCCACCATATTGATACCAAATGAAACTTGCAATTGAGTCAGCGAAAAAAGATTATTTAAAACAACTTCGCCAACCGCATCACGCTTTATTTCAATAACGATACGCATACCATCTTTATCAGATTCATCGCGTAATGCCGAAATACCCTCTATTTTTTTATCTTTGACCAATTCAGCTATTTTCTCGATCAATTTTTTCTTGTTAACTTGATACGGAATTTCATTAACAATGATCGTTTCTCTTCCTGAATGGTCATCAACTTCGATAGTTGCTTTAGAGCGAATATAGATAATACCACGACCAGTACGATAAGCATTTTCAATGCCTTTTCGGCCATTAATCAATGCTGCTGTTGGAAAGTCTGGCCCATGGATATACTCCATTAAACCATCAATCGAAATATTTTCATCTTCAATAAAAGCCAAGCAGCCATTAATAACTTCAGATAAATTATGAGGAGGGATGTTAGTCGCCATACCAACAGCAATCCCTGATGCTCCATTAATTAATAAGTTAGGAATTCGTGTTGGTAACACATCTGGAATCATTTCTGAACCATCGTAGTTAGGAGAAAAATCAACCGTTTCTTTATCAAGATCCGTTAATAATGCTCCTGCAAACTTTTGCATCCGAATTTCTGTATAACGCATTGCAGCAGCTGAATCACCATCAACAGAACCGAAGTTACCTTGACCGTCAACTAACATATAGCGCAATGAAAATGGTTGGGCCATACGTACAATTGTGTCATAAACCGCCGAGTCACCATGTGGATGGTATTTACCGATTACATCCCCAACAACACGAGCAGACTTTCGATAAGGTTTATTCCAATCATATCCCGCTTCATGCATAGCAAATAAAACTCGCCTGTGAACAGGCTTTAAACCATCACGGACGTCAGGTAAAGCACGTCCAACAATGACAGACATTGCATAATCAAGATAAGAGGATTTTAACTCATCTTCAATATTAACGGGGGTTATTTCTTTGGCTAGTTCGGTCATAACACCATGTTCTCTTATTAATTTAACTCATCAAAATAGTACATAATTATAGCATAAAAATCGCTATTAATGCAGAACTAAACTGTTTTTATTTCAACTTATTCGCTATGAATAAACAACGTATTTTCAATTAATTGGCATAAGCAATTTAAAATCATGGCGTGCATTTCGTAAGCCATAACTTTTTTATAAGATGGAACTCTTATTTCAATATCATTTTGCCCAAGTAAACCTATAACTTCACCACCATCAAAAGCAGTTAATGCAACGATTTTCATGTCCTTAATTACAGCTTCTTGAACAGCACGAATAATGGCTCGACTATTTCCTTGGCAAGTCGCTATAATTAAAACATCACTTTGTTGACCTAATGCTTGAATTTGACGGGCATAAATCTCTTCATGATTAGCTATAGCACTTAATAAAACATTATCCGAGACTAAAGCTATTGCTGGAATGCTTGGTCTTTCGATATTAATACTGGTGATTAAACGTGAAGTAAAACTTTGTACATTAGCAGCGGATGAACCATTACCACAGCTCATAATCTTATTGCCGTTAAGTAAACTCTCAACAATAATATTTGCTGCTTTTTCGATAGAGTAACCGAGCGATTCAGCCATCACAATTTGAGTTTGAATACTTTCAGTAAAATAATTTTTAATTAAATCTTGCACGCTTTTCACCTAAAATTAAAATGCATTAATAATCCACTTTTGGCTTTTACCTGTAATAGCAAAAATATCAAATCTAAACTCTGTATTTTCAATATTTAAATTTTGCTCTATCATCCATAGTTGAGCGGCATGCTTGATTTTATTTTGTTTATTTAATGTCACGGTCATTTCAGCATCACCAAAATTTGCATTTTTTCGATAACGGACTTCAATAAAAACAAGGCATTTGTTATCTAACATAATTAAATCGAGTTCACCAATGCGAAATTGGATATTATGAGCAAGAAGTATAAGCCCATGTTTAAGTAGATATTGGCAAGCAATATTTTCATAATACTCACCGATTTGTTTTTTATTCGCTTTTTGAATCAGATTTAGCTTCACCATAAGTATATTGTTGCCAAGAAAGCGAGCGAGTCACTTCACATTGATTACTTGTTGATAGTTTTCCTGTCATACCATCTAAAAAATTAGCTTGATATGAATTAAGCTGATTAAACCTATTGGCGAGTCTCCACGCATCAATTCCCATTGCATACAAGCGCATTAATGAATAGTCTTTCTGAATATCGCTAGGTATGTTTGTATTCACATTATCCTTTTGCTCCATAATCATAGGAATTTCTGCATATTCAGTTTTATTCATATCATAATTAAAATCTTTAGAAGAATTAGCTATATGACTTTTTGAACTTGTATAAAGCATAACAGCTGATGAATTGCCAATAGTTTTATTTGCCCCCATATCAAGCATTGGTTTTATCAATGTTAATTCATCATACGAAGAATAAACATAAATAGCATCAAATCCCGCAGATATTTCAACTGGGGGCGTATCATTAATCAAGATAGGATTACCGGTAAGAGTAATACCTATATTACGATTCATATTGGCACTTAATGTTTGAATGTTGCCAAAATATTGCACGTAAGCTTGTGAATTATTCGCCGATACTTGCGACCATTGTTCTGCAAAGCTTTGTGCAACACGTTGTCCTAAGTCAGTTTGTGGCACTAATAATAACGGTTTTACTCTATTTTGAGAATAAATATGGTTTGCCGCATCTTTTGCTTCATCTTCAGGAGATAATGCAAAGAAACACATTTTATTAACAGAAGTAGTCTCATTATCAACCTTATTTAAGGCTAAAATAGGAATAGCGGGAGCTAGCTCTTTTATTTTAGTCACTTCATGTTTTAATAAAGGTCCTACAATTAATTCAACATTATTTTCTTGAGCTTGTTGAATTAAAATATCCATGGATGCACTAGTTGTATCAAGTACCATCACATTTTGTTGTGGTTCTTGTGGAAAAAATTTTATAGCATTGATATAACCTTGCCGAATAGTTTCACCAAATATACGTGAAGAACCATTTAATGGTAACAATAATGCAACTTTTTTTGCATTAGCATCAACAGAAAGAGTTTGTTCACCCGTTAATATGGAAAGAATTTCCTTTGCAGGGTGATCTGGATATTGTATAGCCCAATTGTTGATGGCTTGTTTTAATAGTTGTTTTTGATTTTGAGATTTTGCAACAATTGATTCTGGAGTATCATCATCTTGCGAAACAAGTGCTGTGTTATTGCTTTGGTAAGCGTAAGTTAAATCAACCCACCCTTGTAATGTAATTTCATTTTCATTTACTAAAACTTTACGAAGTTCTTCTAATTTTAATTTGCGAAAGAAATCCCATGTATTATTTAATAATTGTCTTTTTCCAGCTTCTACTTCATATTTTTCTAATTGAAGATAATCATGAGCTTGGGCATTAGTATCTTTACTGTTTATATCTAAACCTAATTTTATAACGTAATAACGATATAGCTGGGAATTAGTCAACTTTTCAAGAGTGAACTGGTTAAGATCAAACGGTTTCCTTTTTTTTACGGCAATTTCACCTTCTGATAATAACTTTTCTTTTTGCTGCTCAGTATTAAGATTAAGAGGCAAATTTGATAATAATTCACTGGCTTGCGAAAATTTATTTTCTTTCATCAAAGCGCGAATAGCTAATAATTGCCAATTAACTTTAGTAGAACCAGTGCTATTATCTGCTTGAGACAAATAATAATTAGAACTTTGATGCTCATCAAAGTTAAGGGATTTCTTCGACATTTCTAAAGCACATCCTACCAAAAATACAAACAATGGCATTATTAACATAGCACAAAAAGAGCGTTTTAAATTCATACCTATTCTCTTGTAAGTTGTTATCCCCAAATTCGTTGTACATGAACGGTCACTTCTTCTCGATCATGATAAAGCTGTTTTGCCTGAATTTGTACATTAATTTTTTTATTATTTAGTTCGTCATTTAGCAAGTGTAAACTTTGTTTTACTTCTTCATAACGCTTTTTCATTGGTAATTTGAGATTAAAAATAGTCTCTCTACACCACCCATTAATCAGCCATTTAGCTATTAATTCAGTTACTTTAGTTGGTTTTTCAACCATATCGCAAACCAACCAATAAATATTATGCTTTTTAGGAATAAATTTAAAGCCATCTTCTCTGTAATGTTTAACTTGTCCTGTTTCCATCAATTTTTCATTCATCGGACCATTATCAATGGCATAAACCATCATATTTCTTTTAACAAGTTGATAAGTCCATCCTCCAGGACAAGCCCCCAAGTCAACCGCATTTAAACCACCTTTTAATCGTTCATCCCATTCTTCATAAGGAATAAAAATATGAAAAGCTTCTTCTAATTTTAACGTAGAACGACTTGGTGCATCGGATGGAAATTTTAGCCTTGGAATCCCCATATAAAAAGGTGAATTATTTTGACTCAGTGAATAACCGACATAACAACTATTACTATTAATAAAAAATAAGTGAATAACGGGTCTTGAGGGGTTTTCAGCTTTTAATAAAATACGTTTACTTCGTAATGCCTGACGAAGGGGTACCGTAAATTTACGGCAAAACCCTGAAAGCGCTTTGCCTTCATTTGTATCAGCAACTTCAACGCGTAAATCGCCTGCTTTATCAATACATCCAGATAATGCATCAATAATAGGAGAAATACGATCATTTGTTGGTAAATCAACTAATAAATCACCAGACAAAAATATTTGTCTCGCAAAAATAAGAGTTCGGAAAGCCAAATCCTTTATCAATAATTGTGCATCGCCATCTTGATAGCATTCAAAAACAATATAGCCACTGTTTTCTTTTACTTTAACAAAACCATATATTTGTTTTTGTGCAGATCTATCTGTAATTTCTGCCGCACACTCTTTTTCAAACCCAGAACGACAATATAAAATAATCTTATTTAATTTTTGCATATTGCAATTTTTTACTCTTTTAACAGATATTATAAAAAAACAACCATATTAGTCAGATTGAACATTATCAGAATATAAAGGAGCATCCCCTTTTGGGCGCGTTTTGAATCGACGATGTAACCACATATATTGTTCAGGTGCTTTTAAAATTTCCTGTTCAATGATTTTATTCATGAATGTTGCTGCTAACACATCATCTTCAACGGGAAACTCTTCAACCCTAGGAGAAATATAAACAATATAGCGTCCATTTTTTTCTCGTTTAGGCGTAAATGGAATAATTGCAGGCAAGCCTAATTTAACTAATATACGTGTACCAACTGTTGTCGCAGCTTTTTCAACTGAAAAAAGTGGAGCAAAAACGCTATTTTTAGGTCCATAATCATGGTCTGGTGCATACCAAAGTAATTCACCATTTTTTAATGCACGGATCATACCTTTAGTATTATGACGCTCCAGCATATATTTGTTTGATTTCAAACGGCCTTTAAGCTGAACATAATCCATAACAGGATTATCATTTGGTCGATATACGCCAACACCAGGATGACTAATCCCCAGAATACGTGCACCCAATTCTAAGGTTAAAAAATGAATCCCAATAAGTAAAACACCCTGCCCCGATTGTTGCACCTTTGTTATATAATCGTCGCCAACAATAGAGGTGTGTCTGGATAGACGTTTATCTGACCAAAACCAAGCCATACCGGTTTCAAAAATAGCTACCCCAGTAGAAATAAAATTTTCACGCAACATCTGATCACGTTCTTGCTGTGGCTTTTCAGGGAAACAAAGTTTAAGATTTTGTCTTGCAGTCTCTTTACGTTTACCAATTAATTTCATTGATAGTAACCCTAATGCTTTACCTAATTGGTAAATAATCGGATATGGTAATAAAACAATTAAATACAAAATACTAATCCCAAGCCACGTTAACCAGTAACGAGGGTGTAATAAGCGTTTAGTAAAAATAGGGCGAATTTCTTGATTTTGACTCATATTAAGATCAAGTTATTGTTAATCATAAAGTCAATTATTATATACTATATCTTAATTTTAGGGGCAGAAAAATAAACAAAGCTTGACTACATAACATCAGCATTCCTTGGCTAACTTTATGATAAAGTTTATATTTAAAGCTAATCATAGCTAATAATTAGGCAGATTAGCTATGACCTTTTATTAACAAATCACTGTTTTAATTGAAATATGTTGCTTTATGAACTTAAAAATCAAACAGCTACGGGGGCTTTGATTGCAGGATGTGGATCATAATCAACGATGTCAAAATCCTCGAACTCATAATCAAAAATTGTTGGGGGTTTACGTTTAATCACTAGTTTGGGTAATGCTCTTGGCTCACGACTTAATTGTAAGTGGGTTTGTTCCATATGATTAGAGTAAAGATGTGTATCTCCCCCAGTCCAAACAAAATCACCTACTTGCAATTCACACTGCTGTGCAATCATATGAACTAGCAATGAATAGCTAGCAATATTAAATGGTAGTCCTAAAAATACGTCACAAGAACGCTGATAAAGCTGACAAGACAGTTTACCATTTGCAACATAAAATTGAAAAAAAGCATGACATGGAGCTAAGGCCATTTGATCTAATTCCCCAACATTCCAAGCAGAAATAATCATGCGCCTAGAATCAGGATCAATTTTAATTTGTTCAATTAATCGTGAAATTTGATCTATTTGGTGACCATCAGCTGTCCCCCATGCTCGCCATTGTTTACCATAAATAGGACCTAAATCACCATTAACATCAGCCCATTCATCCCAAATTGTGACGTTGTTGTCTTTTAGATACTTGATATTCGTATCACCTTTTAAAAACCAAAGCAACTCATGGATAATTGAACGTAAATGACATTTTTTAGTTGTAACAAGAGGAAAGCCTTCTTGCAAATTAAATCGCATTTGATGACCAAAAATAGATAACGTGCCAGTACCAGTTCGATCCGATTTAAGCGTACCTTCATCTAAAATTTTTTGCATTAACGCTAAATATTGTTTCATCGTGCTTTTGCCTTCTTGTCAAATCTATACGCAAATAAAAAAATTAAAATACCACCAATAATCATCGGTAAACATAAAATTTGCCCCATACTGATAATATTTAAAAATAAACCTAGTTGTTCGTCAGGTTGTCTAAAAAACTCTATAACAAATCTAAATAAACCAT
Source organism: Gilliamella sp. Pas-s95 (assembly GCF_009795795.1). NCBI lineage: Bacteria > Pseudomonadati > Pseudomonadota > Gammaproteobacteria > Orbales > Orbaceae > Gilliamella > Gilliamella sp. Pas-s95. Next base: position 38,285 of record NZ_WTFC01000025.1, read on the forward strand.
AGCAAAGTAAAAATAACCCAGATACAGCACCTGTAGGCCTTGGTTTTAGAATAAAAATATTTAATATGACAAATAGTATTATTCCTTCAAACGTCATTTCATAAAGTTGTGACGGATGTCTTGGTAAAATACCATTTAATTGAGAGTAAAGTGAGAACCATTCAGGATGAGACTGAACAAACATAAAATCAGCATGCGATGATGTTGGAAATAACATACCAATAGACGAATTAGTAACTCTTCCCCAAAGTTCTCCATTAATAAAATTACCAAATCGCCCAAACATTAAGCCTATCGGGACAAGAGGAGCAACAAAATCACCTACTTGCATAAAAGTTTTCTTTGTTTTCTTAGCAAAAATAGCAATAACACAAATAGCACCAATCAAACCGCCATGGAAAGACATACCTCCTTCCCAAACTTTAAATAATATTACAGGATCTTTAGTAAAAGCATCAAAGTTATAGAAAAAGACGTAGCCTAATCTACCTCCAACAAATAGCCCCAAAAATCCCCAAAATAATAAATTTTCAACTTCTTGTGACGTCCATTTACTATTTGGTTTATTTGCTCGACGCTTAGCTAAGTAAAGAGCGCCCAAGACGCCAAATAAATACATTGCTCCATACCAATGGAGTGATATAGGACCAATAGAGAAAGCTATCGGATCAAAATCAGGAAATTGCAAATATTGATTCATTTTTTAATACGCTTTTTATTTTTTCGTTTATGTACAAAGAAATTAAATTTTTTCTTTTTAGGAATACTAATAATTGGTGCATCTAATTCAGCCTGTATAGCAAAAACAGAGGAAGAAAATTCTTTCATTGCTTTTCTATAGACGTCTCTTTTAAAAGCAATAACCTGCCGAATAGGATACCAATAATTAACCCATTTCCAATCATCAAATTCAGGAGTAGAACACGCATTGAGATTAACTACCGATGGATCAGATATTAATTCTAATAAGAACCATTTTTGTTTTTGTCCAATACAAACTGGTTGATTTTCCCAACGGATCATCCTTTTAGGTAACCTATATCGTAACCAACCATTAGTAACGGATAAAATTTTCACATCTTTTGATAATAAACCAACTTCTTCATTTAATTCGCGAAACATTGCCTGCTCAGGCGTTTCGTTTTGTTTTATTCCGCCCTGAGGAAACTGCCAAGAATTTTGCCCATAACGACGAGCCCAAAGTACTTGACCATACCTGTTACAAATAACTATTCCTACGTTTGGACGGTAGCCATCATTATCGATCACTGACTACCTCAAGAAATCTATTTTTATATAGTTAAATTGTTTCATACATGGAGCAATAAATAAATAAAAAAATGAGTTAATTGAGTAAATATGCTTTCTCATATAAGTTATTTTTTTAATAACTTAATAATTGTAACAATATTAATTATAAAAAATGTTATTTCAATAGCTAGACTGCCTAAAGATCCTATCCACAAGCTATAAATAACCCATAAAAAAAACTGTATAACAACATAAACAATCACATTTTTTGTTGCTATAAACAAAACAGTTCAATCGTCACCTATGTACTACCTATAATTGAAAATAATGAATAAATTGCATCCAATCAGGTGTAGTAAGAGAATACCCACATTAAAGCTATAAAAGAAAACATTACAAACATATTTTTATGTATAAGCAAAAGTAATATATTTACAATATTCAGTATTGCTACAGGATATGATTCTGGACCTAATAAATAAAAGTGAAGAGTCATAATGACATTAACAACAGTCATCTAAAAAGATTATCATTGCGTTGCAAAAAACACTAATACCTACAAAATAACCTAACATGCCAATTAATTGTGGAATTGTCGTATATTTTTTAACAAAATTTGCACTAGCAGATTCATAAGACAAATAGGCTTAAATAATTAATTAGACTATTCATCCTTAAATATAAACTAACACAAAAGCAAAAAAGCCCAGCATCACTGCTGGGCTCTCTCTAATTTAAAAGTCTGGCGGCACCCTACTCTCACATGGGTAATACCCACACTACCATCGGCACTACGGCGTTTCACTTCTGAGTTCG
>NZ_WTFC01000103.1:0-336 GCF_009795795.1 Gilliamella sp. Pas-s95
TTTAATTTTAAATTATCGTAAAAAAAAGGGTTTGGAGCGGTTAATTTGCTGTTATTGGGGCGCTATTCGTGGTTTTGTTGATTTGTTGGATGTCGGCGCTTTGCTTAGGTTTTGTAAGCGGTTGATTTTCCTTGAAAATACAAAAACAAAAACTTCAATAAAATCAATACCTTTTCTGACTGATTTTTGGATGCAATTTCATTGTTTTTTTACACAAAAACAACTCACAAAAAGCACTGAAGGCTATGCTGTTTGTCTTATTCCGGCGTCAGAATGTGCCGACAACAGAGCGAGGTTAGCACGCCAAACAGGGATGTTTGGCGAGGCTATTCTCCG
>NZ_WTFC01000104.1:0-332 GCF_009795795.1 Gilliamella sp. Pas-s95
TCCTGTTCAATATCGGGAGTATTATTTTCCAGCAGCTTAGTTTTTTTGTACAACTTTTGGGGTGCAGTTCATTCGCTTTAATTCCTTGACTCGGATGTGGTCACTGTAGCTATTTTGTTCACCAACGGTCAAAACGTCCGAAACCACCACACCCAATCTATCCTATTCACCAAAACAAAAAAGGCCTGATTTTCCACCCAAAAATCGGTCAGAAAAAGTATTGATTTTATTTAAGTTTTTCCTTGCCGTTTCCTAGATTACACCATGAAGTGCAATTTTTCTTAGCTCCTTTGAATAAAAGGAGGCAGGGCTTTTAAACTTATGCCGTTTTC
>NZ_WTFC01000026.1:0-39942 GCF_009795795.1 Gilliamella sp. Pas-s95
GTCACGTCAGCTACTTCCTTGCTAGCTACAGTTATTGGGCTGTTTGCACCACACCTTAGTTTTTATATCTTAGTTCTTAATCCTTAGGCCGCGGGGGCGATTATGGTGCTGATAAAGAATAATCTAGCAAAGAATAAAGCCCTCGTGTAAGTTGAAGCATTTTCCCTTAGGGTTGCGCTGTTGCGGCGAAGTCACAATCACGCCGCTCCCCGCCTCGCCGCCGACGACGCTGAAAGCGTGGTTGGCAATTCTAATGATTACGCTGTGGCGGTTTAAATTCGTGGTCTATTTATAGTACGGCAAGGTTTCGGACGTTTTGACCTTGGGTGAATAAAATAGCTACTGTGACCACGTCCGAGCAAAGGGAATTAAAGCGAATTCCCTTTGCAATCCCACGTTTTGGCTACAGAATGTGGCCTGCGGCACTACTCGTATCATCCTGATACTCGCCTCTACGAGGCCATCTTCGCTGTGCTCAGATGTTCAAATTTGTTCCAGACAAATTTGTCCGACGCACCACAAACTCGCCAAACGTCCTGTTTGGCGTGCTAACCTCGCTCTATTGTCGGCACATTCTGACGCCGGAATAAGACAAACAACATAACCTTAGGTGTTTTTTTTGTGAGTGGTTTTTGTGTAAAAAAGCAATGAAATTGCATCCAAAAAGTGGTCAGGAAAGGTATTGATTTTATTGAAGTTTTTATTTTTCTATTTTTTGTAACTTTCTTATGACTTTACTAAGATTTCGATTGTTTTTGATTGATTAAATATTGATTGTGGTGTTTTGATTAAACCACTTAAAAAGCGAGGAATATTATATTATACTGTTTACTCATTTATTCTTTGCCAACGGATTTATAAGTTAAAGGAAATTAGAGATGCAACAATTACAAACTATTATTGAAGCAGCATTTGAACGCCGTGCTGAAATTACACCATCAAATGTCGATACTGTAACTCGTGATGCAATCAACCAATGTATCGCTTTATTAGACAGCGGTAAAATGCGTGTCGCAGAAAAAATCAATGGCGATTGGGTGACTCACCAATGGTTGAAAAAAGCTGTTTTGCTCTCTTTCCGTATTAACGAAAACCAATTGATTAATGGTGGCGCGACTAACTATTATGACAAAGTACCATTAAAATTTGCTGAATATGATGAAGCAAGATTCCAACAAGAAGGTTTTCGCGTTGTTCCTTCTGCTATAGCGCGTAAAGGGGCTTATGTTGCTCGCAATACTGTGTTAATGCCATCTTATGTCAATATTGGCGCTTATGTTGATGAAGGGACAATGGTTGATACATGGGTGACTGTTGGTTCTTGTGCGCAAATTGGTAAAAATGTTCATTTATCAGGTGGCGTGGGGATTGGAGGTGTTTTAGAGCCGTTACAAGCTAATCCAACGATTATTGAAGATAACTGCTTTATTGGTGCACGTAGTGAAATTGTTGAAGGCGTTATTGTTGAAGAAGGTAGCGTCATTTCAATGGGTGTGTTTATTGGCCAAAGTACTAAAATTTATGATCGTGCAACTGGCGAAGTTCATTATGGCCGTGTACCAGCAGGCTCTGTGGTTGTTTCTGGAAACTTGCCAACGAAAGATGGTAAATATAGCCTTTATTGTGCAGTTATTGTGAAAAAAGTAGATGCTAAGACTTTAGGTAAAGTAGGCATTAACGAATTACTACGTACGATTGATTAATTTTATGTTTATGTTTTAAAACCGCCTAGCTTGTTAGGCGGTTATGATTTTATTTATTAACTTGTTAATTTTTGTGTATAACCACTAAGTTTATAACCATTAGAAGAAGAGGAGAATTTATGCCTTCTTTTGATATCGTTTCAGAAATCCAAATGCCAGAAGTTAAAAATGGCGTTGAAAATGCAACTCGAGAGCTAGCCACCCGTTGGGATTTTAAAAATGTTGAAGCATCGTTTGAGTTAAATGAAAAGAATGAAACGATCAAAGCAACCAGCCAATCTGATTTCCAAGTACAACAATTACTCGATATTCTGCGTGATAAACTTGCTAAACGAGGTATTGATGGTGGTGCACTTGAAATTCCTGAAGAAATGGAACACAGCGGTAAGTTCTATAGTATTACGGTTAAACTTAAGCAGGGTATCGATAAAGAGTTAGCTAAAAAAATCGTGAAAGCTATTAAGGACAGTAAAATTAAAGTACAAGCTCAAGTGCAAGGTGAACAAGTTCGAGTGACAGGTAAATCACGCGATGATTTACAAGCGACTATGGCTTTAGTCAAAAATGGTGAATTTGGTCAACCATTCCAGTTTACTAATTTTAGAGATTGATTTTCTTTTCAAGTGATATTGCCGATATTTGTCGGCAATATTATCCTATTCTAAATAGCTAATTACCTGTATTTTGTAAAGAAATTTAAATAATTTTAAGAAGATGTAAGTTTATTTTTTGTTTTTGCATCGTTGTTTATAAAATAAAGGCTATAATGCTTTAAAATATAAATATAAGTAGTGTAAAAAGCGAGATTTTTTTGTACGGATACGCTATGCTATTCACATGTCTGTTTTCTTAATTTGAACAATACTTATTATGATGAAAAAATTAGCTCTATCTCTATTTTTTCTTATTTTTTCTATGCATTTGTTTGCGCAAGAACCTGATAGTGAAACAAAGGCAGAAAAGAGAGTTTTTATTGATAATCTATTATCAAAAATGACACTCCAAGAAAAAGTGGGGCAACTGCGTTTAGTCAGTGTTGGCGGTGATCTAACATTGAGTAAAGCACTTGATCAAATCGAAGCAGGTGAAATTGGTGGTATTTTTAATACTGTAGTTGAACCTGACCTTTCTCAAATGCAAGAACGTGCTTTAAAATCCCCTAACAAGATTCCTGTTTATTTTGGGTTTGATGTTATTCATGGCCATAGAACCGTGTTTCCGATTAATTTAGGTATTGCATCAACTTGGGATCGTAGTGCGATAGCTAAAGCTGCTGAAGTTTCGGCAGACGAAGCAACCTCGGATGGATTGAATATTACTTGGGCACCGATGGTTGATATTACGCGCGATCCAAGGTGGGGGCGTGTGTCAGAAGGATTTGGTGAAGATCCTTATCTTTCTTCAGAGGCTGGACGTATTTTTGTTGAAAAAATGCAAAAACAATCTCTTTCTGATAAAAAATCATTAGTTACTACCGTTAAGCATTTTGCTCTTTATGGTGCTGTTGAAGGCGGACGTGAATATAACAGCACGGACATGAGCGAACGTAAAATGTTCCAAGAATATCTTGTGCCTTATAAAGCGGCAATCGATGCGGGTAGTCGCTCGGTGATGGTTTCGCTCGTGAGTGTTAATGGTATTCCTGCAACTGCGAATCATTGGCTGTTAACCGAAGTATTACGTAATCAGTGGCATTTTGATGGTGTTGTGGTGAGCGATCATGGCGCGATTCGTGAACTGATCAATCATGGCGTAGCTAGTGATCCGAAAGATGCTGTGCGTGTTGCGATTAAAGCGGGCATTGATATTAGTATGAATGATGAATACTTTTTACAATTTATTCCTGAATTGGTTAAAGAGGGCGCTATTACAGAAGAAGAAATTAATCAAGCCTGTCGCCATGTTCTTGAACTTAAATACGATATGGGATTGTTTAGTGATCCTTATCGTAATTTAGATCCAAAATTAGATATCGAAACCATGTTTGCTGACGATCGTTTACATCGTGAAGAAGCCCGCGATGTGGCACGTCGTAGTATTGTGTTATTAAAAAATGCCAATGAAATTCTACCTTTAGCTAAAAATAAGAAAATTGCAGTTATTGGTCCATTATCTGATTCAAAACGAGATATTTTAGGCAGTTGGTCGGGAGCAGGTCGTGCTAATTTGGCGGTAACGCCATTAGAAGGCATTAAAAGAGCGGTTAATAATTCAAAATCAGTTAGTTATGCATTTGGTGCTAATCTTTCTGATGATGCAAATTTATATCGTTTTTTAAATTTATATGAAGAAACCACCAAATTTGATCATAGACCAGCGGATCAAATGATTGCCGAAGCGGTTGGTATCGCTAAAAAAGCGGATGTCGTTGTTGCTTTTGTGGGTGAAGCCGAAGGTATGGCGCATGAATCATCAAGTCGAACAGATCTCTCTTTACAAGCGAGCCAAAAAAAGTTGCTTAAAGCGCTTAAAAAAACCGGCAAACCATTGGTGATTGTTTTAATGAATGGGCGTCCATTAACATTATCTGAAGAATATACGCAAGCTGATGCTATGCTTGAAACTTGGTTTTTAGGAACAGAAGGCGGTAATGCTATTGCTGATGTGTTATTTGGTGATTATAATCCTTCAGGTAAGTTGCCGATGTCTTTTCCTGATAATGTTGGGCAAATTCCCGTTTATTACAGCCATTTAAATACGGGACGTCCACGCGGTACTGAAAATATGGGAAAATATACGACTTCGTATTTTGATAGTCCTAATGAACCATTATTCCCATTTGGTTTTGGTTTAAGTTATACCAATTTTGCGATGGACTTTTCTTTATCTAGTTCTGAAATGAATAAAAATAGCGAAATCGTTGTTAATGTCAATGTTGAAAATATCGGCAATAAAGAAGGTATGCAGACGGTTCAGCTCTATTTGCAAGATGTGACCGCATCAGTGAGTCGTCCTGTTAAAGAGTTGATTGGTTTTGAAAATATTACTTTAAAACCGCATGAAAAAGGCGAAGTAAAATTTGTTATTAAATATGATATGTTGAAATTCTGGAATGATAAAATGCAATATGTTGCAGAGCCTGGCAAATTTAATGTGTTTATTGGTTCCGATTCAACAACACAAGATAAGAAAACTTTCACTTTGCTTGATAAATAAATTTTTAATTTTCCGTCGGCATTGGTCGACGGTTTTATTATGTGATAAGTATTATGTTTGAATTTGATCTTGTCCTACAACTTCTTCAACAAATGTGCGTTTATTTAGTTATTGCTTATCTACTAAGTAAAACGCCGATCGTTATTCCCCTTATGCAAGTGACAGTACATTTGCCTCATAAATTAGTCTGTTATTGCATCTTTTCGTTATTTTGTATTATGGGGAGTTATTTTGGCTTGCATATTGAGGATACCATTGCCAACACACGAGCTATTGGTGCCATTTTAGGTGGGTTACTTGGTGGCCCTGTCGTTGGGCTGCTAGTTGGGATAACTGGCGGTATTCATCGTTATACTTTAGGTGGCATTACCGCTGAAAGTTGTATGTTATCTACCATTTTAATTGGGCTAATTAGTGGATTACTACATTATGTGTTAATGAAAAAGGGACGAGTTGATTTAATCTATAATCCTTTGTTAGTTGGTGTATTAGGTTTATTAGTTGAATCACTCGAAATGATTTTGGTGTTACTTATCTCACGACCTTTTGACGTAGTCTTGCATGCTGTTAGGAGCATTGCCGCACCCATGATTGTTGCCAATAGCATTGGTTCTGCGATGTTTATGCGGATTTTGCTTGATAGACGAGCGATTTTTGAGCGTTATACTTCGGCCTTTTCAGCAAAAGCACTAAAAATCGCTGTCAGTACAGAAGGTTTATTGCGTGATGGTTTTAATCAGCAAAATAGTACTAAAGTGGCTGAAATTATTTATCGAGAACTTGATATTGGTGCTGTTGCAATTACCGATAGGGAAAAGATATTGGCTTTCATAGGTGTTGGTGATGATCATCATTTGCCAGGAACACTAATAACATCTAATAGTACCTTAGAAGCCATCGAAAAGAATGAAGTACAATATCTTGATGGGGCTCATGAGCCTTATCAATGCTCAATAAATAAAAATTGCCGTTTAGGATCGACACTCGTTATTCCTCTAAGAGGAGAAAACAATACGGTAGTGGGTACGATCAAGCTTTATGAAGCAAAAAACACATTATTTAGTTCAATCAATCGAACTCTTGGGGAAGGAATTGCTAGTTTATTATCTGCACAGATTTTAGCAGGACAAAATGAGCACTATAGGCAACTGTTATCTAAAACTGAAATAAAACTATTGCATGCACAAGTTAATCCTCACTTCTTATTTAATGCCTTAAATACATTGCTGGCTGTTATTCGTCGTGATAAAACACAGGCATCTCAACTCGTGCAAAATTTATCTACCTTTTTCCGAAAAAACTTAAAGCGAACCGAAGAAATCGTCACACTAAGAGATGAAATAGAGCACGTGAATGCCTATTTGCAAATTGAAAAAATGCGTTTTATGGATCAGTTGACTATTAAAATCGATATTCCCCCAAAATTAGAATATGCACAACTACCTGCTTTTTCGTTACAACCGATCGTTGAAAATGCCATTAAACATGGTACATCCCAATTGCTTGGTCACGGTAGCGTAACTATCAGTGCTTATAAGTTCGAACAGTCGTTGGTTTTAGAGGTAATTGATAGCGCAGGCCATTATCGTGAAAATAAGAAAGACACCAAAGGTTTGGGGCTTAATTTAGTTGATAAAAGAATTAAGATTCGTTATGGTGAAAAGTATGGTATAAAAATAGCATGTAAACCCGATGAATATACCAAAGTCATGCTGATACTACCTTTGCAAGAGGATGTAAGTACTCAATGTTAAACGTTATTATTGTTGATGATGAATTACCAGCTCGTGAAAATTTACGCTGCTTGCTTGAAAGCGATCCCGAAATTAGCATCGTTGCGGAATGTAATAATGCCATGGAGGCAATTCGAGATATTCATCGACTTCAACCTGATGTCGTATTTTTAGATATCCAATTGCCTAAAATAAACGGTATTGAAATGTTATCAATGCTTGATCCTGAATCCATGCCAAGAATTGTTTTTTTAACGGCTTACAGTGAATTTGCGGTTAAAGCTTTTGAAGAGCAAGCTTTTGATTATTTACTTAAGCCTATTGAACAAGAACGGTTAAATAAAACCTTATATCGTCTGCATAATCATTGTTTTTCTGGGAATATTAATCAATTAGATGGCGTTAATCAGAAGCTGAAATATGTCCCATGTGTTGGGCATAACCGAATTTATTTATTGAATTTTGATGATGTGTTTTATATCTCTTCTAAAATGAGTGGTATTTATGTGTTTAATCAAGAAAATAATGAGTACCTAACTGAATTAACACTAAAAACGCTCGAAGATAAAACCGATCTTGTTAGGTGTCATCGGCAATATCTGATTAATCTGAAAAAACTTAAAGAAATTCGTTTTAATCAAACTGGCGGTGTTGATGTTATTTTTATTAATGATGTTTCGGTGCCTGTGAGCCGTCGTTATTTAAAACCGCTTAAAGAGGTGTTGGGATTGTAATAATCTCGATATCTTTTTGCTTTATTTCTTTTACCGCTAAGTTGCTAATTTTAACCACTCATACTCTTAATCTAACCTGTAACCCAAATAAGGTTATCATTCTTAAGAGCAAAAAATTACTATACACTTGAACACAAAAAGGTCTTTAGCTGTTACTTACTATCTTTGTTTATATAAAAAATACTCGTTTTATGTTATCGCGACGTTTTTTTAATACGCACATAGTATTAAGTAATAAACTAATTAATCTTATAAATCACAAAGAGAATCATTATGAATAATAAAGTATTTAAGCATATTCCATGGTTCATCCTTGCTTTAGTTGGTGCATGCTGTTTAGGCGTTGTTGCATTACGGCGAGGTGAACATATTAGTGCACTTTGGATTGTTGCGGCGGCAGTTTCGATTTATTTAGTCGCATATCGATACTATAGTCTGTATATTGCTAAAAAAGTAATGCAATTAGATCCAACTCGTGCAACGCCAGCTGTCATTAATAATGACGGTTTAAATTATGTCCCAACAAATAAGTATGTACTCTTTGGGCACCATTTTGCTGCCATTGCTGGTGCAGGTCCTTTAGTCGGTCCAGTACTTGCAGCACAAGTTGGTTATTTACCGGGTACACTTTGGCTGCTTGCTGGTGTGGTTTTTGCCGGTGCAGTGCAAGATTTTATGGTACTGTTTTTATCCTCTCGCCGTAACGGTTCATCTTTAGGAGAAATGATTAAAGAAGAAATGGGGCCAATACCGGGAACTATTGCGTTATTTGGTTGTTTCTTGATCATGTTGATCATTTTAGCGGTATTAGCACTAATTGTAGTTAAAGCCTTGGCTGAAAGTCCATGGGGTGTCTTTACTGTTTGTTCAACCGTGCCAATAGCTCTATTTATGGGGATCTACATGCGGTTTATTCGACCTGGTAGAGTAGCTGAAGTATCAGTTATTGGTATTGTATTACTTGTTTTATCCATCTGGTTTGGTGGCGTTATTGCACATGATGCATATTGGGGCCCTGCTTTAACCTTTAAAGCAACAACAATTACTTATGTGTTAGTTGGTTATGCATTAATTTCTGCAATGTTACCTGTATGGTTAATTTTAGCACCACGGGATTATTTAGCGACTTTCCTAAAAATTGGTGTAATTGTAGGTTTAGCCATTGGTATTGTTATTTTAAATCCTGATTTAAAAATGCCTGCTGTTACACAATACGTTGATGGTACAGGGCCAGTTTGGAAAGGGTCATTATTCCCATTCTTATTTATCACCATCGCTTGTGGTGCGGTTTCTGGTTTCCACGCCTTAATTTCGTCAGGTACTACACCTAAATTACTTGCCAATGAAAACGATGCGCGTTTTATTGGTTACGGTGCAATGCTGATGGAATCATTTGTTGCTATGATGGCTTTAGTTGCTGCATCAATTATTGAACCAGGTCTTTATTTTGCAATGAATACCCCGCCAGCGGCATTAGGTATTACTATGCCAGATCTGCATAAGCTTGGTACTGCTGATGCTCCGATGATTATGTCTCAATTACAAGATGTGACAGCGCATGCTGCGGCGACCGTTAGCTCTTGGGGATTTGTTATTTCGCCAGAGCAAATTATCCAAACTGCGAAAGACATTGGTGAACCGTCAGTGCTCAATCGTGCCGGCGGTGCACCTACATTAGCCGTAGGGATTGCACATGTATTCCATCAAATTCTACCTGGCGCAAATATGGGTTTTTGGTACCACTTTGGTATTTTATTTGAAGCGCTATTTATTTTAACTGCCCTTGATGCAGGAACTCGATCTGGTCGCTTTATGCTACAAGATTTATTGGGTAATTTTGTTCCATTTTTGAAAAAAACAGATTCACTCATTGCCGGCTTTATTGGTACACTTGGTTGCGTTGGTTTATGGGGCTATTTACTCTATCAAGGTGTTGTTGATCCATTAGGTGGTGTTAAGAGCTTATGGCCATTATTTGGCATCTCTAACCAAATGCTAGCGGCGGTTGCGTTAGTTTTAGCAACAGTGGTATTAATTAAAATGAAACGTGCTCAATATGTTTGGGTCACTATCATTCCAGCTATATGGTTGTTAATTTGTACAACCTGGGCATTAGCATTGAAGTTATTTAGCCAAGATCCGCAATTAGAAGGCTTCTTCTATTTAGCGAATGAATATAATCGTAGAATTGCAGAAGGGAGCGATTTAACCGCTCAACAAATCAATAATATGCACCACATTGTTATTAATAACTATACCAATGCTGGTTTAAGTATCTTATTCTTATTGGTTGTTTACGGTATTATCTTCTTTGGTATTAAAACGGCACTAAAAGTGCGTAATAATAAACATAGAACAGATAAAGAAACCGCTTATGTGCCAATTCCTGAGGGCGGTGTAAAAACATCAATGTCGCACTAGGTTTTATGTAATAGGGTGCTGGGGTTAGTTCAGCATCTTATTGTCTTTATCAGCTTTTAATCAAATTATCGCTTGCCCAACAATATTCATATTGTTGGGCATTTTTATAAATGATACTTTGTTTTAACAGTAAATATCTCACAGTTATCTTGATAATGTAACTTAACTAAAATATGAATATTAAAAATGTGAAAAAAATCACATTATTACTTCCTTTTATTTATTAAAATAAAAAATTCGTGTCATTTTTATAGGAGGTAAAGATGCCCATTACTAAAAAATTATTGTCATTATGTAACATTTTAGTGTTAAGTTGTTCATTTCAAGCTCTGGCTAAAGAAGTTAATGTATCCATTTTAGCTACATCCGATGTTCACGGTAGAATGGTACCTTGGAATTATGGTACAGATAAAACTGATACTTCGGGCTCTTATGCACAAATTTCATCGTTTATTAAAGAGTATCGCAATGCTCATGCTAATGTTATTTTGGTTGATGCGGGAGATATTATTCAAGATAATCAAATCGAACGTTTTTACAATGTTAAACAACACCCTGCCATGGTTGCTCTAAATGCAATGAACTATGACATTATGGTCTTAGGTAATCATGAATTTAATTTTGGGATGCCAGTTGTTGATAAAATTATTTCGCAGTTCAATGGTAAAACGCTAGCCGCCAATATTTTTTACAAAAATTCAGGAAAGCCTTACCTTCCAGCTTCAATGATTATTGAAAAAGAAGGCGTTAAAATTGGGTTTATTGGTGCTACTACGCCATTTGTACCTGAATATGAAAATAAAACAGGTTATGTTGATCAGATGGAATTTACAATGCCTATTCCAGAAATTAAAAAGCAAGTTGATCAGCTAAAACAACAATCTGTTGATGCAATTGTTCTAATTGCTCACATGGGATTAGATAATGAAAATAATAAACCCGGTACTGGTGTTGCCGATATAGCAAAACAAGTACCGGATATCGATGTAATTATTGCAGGGCATAATCACCAAAATATTAGTGAAGAAGTAATTAATAATGTTGTAATTACTGAACCGCATCGTTATGGCACAGTGGTGTCGGTTGTGGATCTAACTTTTGATATTCAAGCAGATAGAAAAACGCTAGAGCATAAAAAATCAGAAACATTGCCGGTTAAAACCTACCCTGCCGATCCCGTAATTGAAGAAATATATGCGCCGTATCATCAACAGCTAAGAGAAATTTCTAATCAAGTTATTGGTGAAACCGATAGTGATTTAGTTCCACAACAATTGATTCATGGTATTCCCGCTATTTATTTAGAAGAGTCAGGATTAACTAATTTGTTGAACTCAGTGCAACTTTATTATAGCGGTGCTGATGTGACATCGGTATTAGTTGATAATAAAAAAGCTATGCTAAATAGGGGGAAAATAGCACGTAAAGATATTGCCAATAATTATCAATACACAGCAGGCGAAACGAGTATTTTTGAAGTTACCGGTAGAGATCTAAAGGATTATATGGAATGGTCTGCGGCTTATTTTGCTCAAGTAAAACCAATGGATAATAATTACCAATATGATCCTATTCGCGGCGCATCAAAATATATGACTTATGATATGTTTGGTGGTGTAAAGTATATCATTGATTTAAGACAACCTGTTGGGCAAAGAATTAAAGACTTAACTTTACTTAATGGTAAACCTGTTACTGATGATATGAAAATTAAACTTGGTATGAATGCTTACCGCTATGAAATGCTGGTTAAAAAAGGAGGACCATTAGAAGGACGCAGAGTTGAACCAATTTGGAACTCTCGTACTGCTTTTGGTGATGAAGACGGTACTATACGTAATATGACAATAAAATATATAATCGAAGTGAAAAAAGGAAAAATTACTGATGAGTCTAATCATAATTGGAAAGTCATAGGCATTGAACCTTAATACTTATTATTTGTTAATTTATAATTATAAGTAATCAGCCAATAAGTAAATTGGCTGATTACTTATGCAGGATAATTACTATGCAAAATGATATTACTTTTTATCAACGTTTTAAGTCTGATATTTTAGCTGGTTTAAAAGTTATTACTATTCGCGATAATAAAGAGTCACATTTTAAAGCTGGCGATAAGCTTCGTGTTGGCACTTTTGAAACTGATGAGTATTTTTGTACTATAAAAATAATCAGTGTTACACCAGTTACTCTTGAACAATTAACGGAAGAACATGCAAAACAAGAGAATATGACGTTAAATGAGTTGAAAAAGGTGATTTCTGATATTTATCCAAATGAAAAACATTTTTTCGTTATTCATTTTTCGCTTTTATAACAAAAAATACGCATTGTTAATGCGTATTTTTATTCTGACAATCAAATAGAATTAATTTATGTTATTAATGGTTTATGGGAAGTACATTTAAAATCAAACCGTCAACAGAGATTACTTCAACACGTTGACCAACGTTAAGATCTTGATCGCATCTTGCTGACCATGTACCGTCTTTGATTTTTACACGGCCAGAACCATTAATGATAGCATCTGTCACAACTGTTTTAATTCCAATTAAATCTTGTTGGGGTTGGTTGATTTCACCTTTACTAGATTTATCTTTCCCTTTTTTCCGAAGCCAAAGCCACCAAATGTAGGCAGATATAAGCGTTAGGATTGAAAATAAAATCCACAAAATAGGCCAACAAAGTGGTAAAACCCAAGCAATTAGACCAACAATAATAGCAGCAATTCCGCTCCAAAGCCCGTAGCCACCAGTGCCAAGTAATTCTGCAATCAGTAATAAACCACCTAAAGCAATAAATACCCAGTGGGGAGAATTATAAATAACCATAAAAAAATCAGTCATTATCAATTACCTTTAAAATCCATTCAGGAAAAACTTAAACATAGAATTGACCACACCTATCAAAATTGTCGGAAAACTATGTTTAAGTATAAAAATATCTAAGTATAAGAATCGATTTTATTTAGTATTTTTTATCAATTCAGCAATACCACCAATGCTGCCCATTAAACTTGACGCATCAAGTGGCATCATAATAACTTTACTGTTGTCCGCAGAGCCAATTTGTTGTAGCGCTTCAGTATATTTTTGCGCAACAAAATAGTTAATCGCATTGATATTTCCCGCTGCAATTGCTTCAGAAACCATTTGAGTTGCTCTAGCTTCTGCTTCGGCTGCACGTTCACGCGCTTCGGCTTGTAAAAAGGCAGATTGTCTTTCACCTTCTGCTTTTAAGATTTCAGATTGTTTTTCACCTTCTGAACGTAAAATTGCTGCTTGACGAACACCTTCCGCTTCAAGAATTTCAGCACGTTTATTACGTTCTGCTTTCATTTGTGCGTTCATTGCTGCAATTAATTCTGCTGGTGGGCGAACGTCTCGAATTTCAATACGAGTAATTTTAATTCCCCATGGGCTAGTTGCATCATCAACAATACTTAACAATTTAGAGTTTATATGATCACGTTGTGATAACATTTCGTCCAACTCCATGCTACCAAGTACGGTACGGATATTAGTCATCATTAAATTAATCACAGCACGTTCAAGCTGATTAACTTGGTACGCAGCTCTTGCAGCTTCTTGCACTTGAATAAAACATACCGCATCAATTTGCACATTGGCATTATCTTTTGAAATAACTTCTTGTGATGGAATATCAAGCACTTGTTCCATCATATTAATTTTACGACCAACACCATCCATAAATGGAATAATAATATTTAAACCGGGCTCAAGAGTATGAGTATATTTACCAAAACGCTCAATGGTATATTGGTAACCTTGGGGAACAATCGTAATTGCTTTTAAGACAGTAATTAAAGCGAGTAAAACAATAACACCAATGACGATATAAAATACTGGCATAGTTCAAAAATCCTTATAATTATTTATAATAAAAATGAATTGATTATTTTATAGGTTATTGAATTTTTTGACCAGTTTTAATTAATGTTATTTGAAATAATATTATGAAAAATATAAACAATAATTCAATATATTATTAGATAATAAATTATGCACGATCTCCTTCTATATCAATTTTATTACTGAGTACAAAATATTCACTTGACATTGCATCAATGAACTAGTTTAATAGTACAAAATTGATAAATAACTCAAAGCAAATAAAATTATGCAATATCAAAAACATCACTTAAATATAAATAAAATAACTCGTTTTGGTTGTTGGAGTATGATTTCTTTAGGGTGATGTAATGAGATTGTCTTATTTTACAAAACCCGCTAAAAGCGGGTTTTGTAGCTTCTTGCCAATATCACATAAATTTGAATAAACTTTGAATGTAGAGAGTCAACAATGAATAAGCCAACATTAACACAGATAACCAAAACCATTGGTTATTATCAAGATCCGACTCAAGTGTTTTGTCAATTATGTAATAACAGGCCGGCAACATTACTGCTTGAATCGGCTGAAATTGATAATAAGCAAGGTATTAAAAGTGTTATGATTGTCGATAGTGCATTACGCATTTCGGCAATAAATAATGAAGTCACTTTTAAAGCACTGACTACAAATGGTGAAAAACTATTACCTTTATTGCAACATGCTTTTTTGGATAAACCAGTCAATGTTCAAATGGATGAAAAAACACTTAAATTGGTTTTTCCTGATATTGATAGTATGCAAGATGAAGACTCACGGTTAAAGTCATTGTCTGTTTTTGACTCCTTACGAACATTATTAACTATTGTGGATATTCCAGAACAATACGGTCAAGATGCAGTTTTTGTCGGTGGCTTATTTGGTTATGATCTCGTTTCTGGATTTGAGAACTTACCTAGTTTACCCACAGATCAGCGTTGTCAAGATTTCTGTTTTTATTTGGCAGAAACACTATTAGAAATTAATCATCAAGATCATGAGTCAATTTTAAAAGCGACAGCTTTTACGGATGATTCTGTTGAGATTTCGCGATTAACTCAACAATTAGAAAACTTACAAAAAACATTAAATAAGCCGATAAAACCGATTAGTACTCAGTCGTTGACGGATATTGAAGTGACTTGTAATAAAAGCGATGATGATTTCAATACGATTGTCAAAAAGATGCAAGATGCGATTCAGCAGGGGGAAATTTTCCAAGCTGTGCCTTCACGGCGTTTTAGTTTACCTTGTCCAGAACCGTTATCGGCTTATCGGGTATTAAAAAATAACAACCCAAGCCCGTATATGTTTTATATGCAAGATAATGATTTTATATTATTTGGCGCATCGCCTGAAAGTGCACTTAAATACACTAAAGCAACCAATCAAGTTGAAATCTACCCTATTGCGGGCACCCGTCCACGTGGGTTAACCACCAATGGCGAGATTGATTATGACTTAGATAGCCGGTTAGAGCTTGAAATGCGTACAGATAAAAAAGAGCTGGCTGAACACTTGATGTTAGTGGATTTAGCGCGTAACGATTTAGCCCGCATTTGTAAACCAGGTACTCGTTACACCAAAGAGTTATTAAAAGTGGACCGTTATTCGTTTGTTATGCATTTAGTTTCTCGGGTTGTTGGACAATTGCGTGATGATTTAGATGCGCTTTATGCTTATCAAGCTACCATGAATATGGGGACATTAACGGGAGCACCTAAAATTAGAGCAATGCAATTAATTGCTGAGTCTGAAAAAGTCAAACGTGGTAGTTATGGCGGTGCGGTTGGTTATTTTACTGCTAATGGTGATTTGGATACTTGTATTGTGATTCGTAGTGCGTACGTAGAAGAGGGTATTGCAACAGTACAAGCTGGTGCCGGTGTGGTTTTGGATTCAGAACCACAATCAGAATCTGATGAATCGCGTAATAAAGCGCGAGCCGTCATCCACGCGATTATGGCCGCACATCATGTAGAAGGTGAATTCTAATGGCTAATATCTTATTTATTGATAATGTTGATTCTTTTACATATAACTTAGTTGATCAATTACGTAATAACAAACATTGTGTGACTATTTATCGAAACACAATTGCGACTGATGTAATTATTGAAAAATTGTCACAAATGCAAAATCCTATTTTAATGTTATCTCCAGGTCCTGGTGCTCCAAGTGAAGCCGGTTGTATGCCTGATCTGCTTAAACGTTTAAAAGGGAAATTGCCAATAATCGGCATTTGCCTTGGACATCAAGCAATTGTTGAATCTTATGGCGGTAGTATTGTGCCAGCCGGTGATATATTACATGGTAAAGCCTCGTTGATTGAACACGATCAGCAGGCGATGTTTAAAGAATTGCCCAATCCGCTACCAGTTGCGCGTTATCACTCTTTAAAAGGCGAGAATATTCCCAAAACACTCACTATTAATGCGCTTTGCAACAATGTTGTTATGGCGGTGCGTAATGATGAAGATCGTGTTTGTGGCTTTCAGTTTCACCCTGAATCAATTCTAACCATTCAAGGGGTAAAACTATTAGAGCAAACAATTGCGTGGGCACTTAATCCACCAGAAAAGAAAGAACAACCAAAACAAGAAGCTATTGTAGATAAGCAAGAATACAATATTCAACCAACACTAAATAAATTGTATTTAGGACAAACATTAAGCCAAGAAGAAAGCAAAGTATTATTTAATTTAATTATTCAAGGAAAAATTGAACCAACGATATTGGCGAGTGCAATTATTAGTATGAAAGTTCGAGGCGAAAAACCTGATGAGATTGCAGGTGCCGCTCAGGCTTTACTTGAAAATGCAGATGCTTTTGATATTCCCGATTACGATTTTACCGATATTGTCGGAACCGGCGGGGATGGTACCAATAGTATTAATATCTCAACTGCCAGTGCCTTTGTGGCGGCGGCATTGGGGTATAAAGTGGCAAAACATGGTAACCGTGGAGTATCAAGTAAATCAGGATCTTCAGATGTGTTATCGTCTTTGGGGATTCGATTAAATATGTCCGCTGAAGCGTCGCGCCAAGCGTTAGACGAACTAGGAGTCTGCTTTTTGTTTGCCCAGCAATATCATTCAGGCTTCCGTCATGCGGCTCCTATTCGACAACAGTTAAAAACACGTACCATTTTTAATGTATTAGGACCATTGATAAACCCGTCTCGTCCTAAACGTATTTTATTGGGTGTGTATCATACTGATTTAATTAAACCTATTGCCGAAACATTAAAAATGTTGAACTATACCCATGCTTATGTGGTGCATGGTGCAGGAATGGACGAAGTGGCTATTCATGGAGCAACTCAAGTAGCTGAAGTTAAAAATGGCGAAATCCGTTATTTTACAATTACTCCAGATGATTTTGGCTTACCAACATTTACCTTAAAAGATATTGAAGGTGGGACACCAGAGCAGAATCGTGATATGTTGCTTGCCATTTTACAAGGTCATGGTAAACCCGCTCACGAGGCCGCTATTGCAGCCAATGTCGCAATGTTAATGAGCTTATTTGGTGAACTAGATTTAAAACAAAATGCGCAACGTGCAATTGATATGATGCGTAGTGGTAAAGCCTATGCGCTATTACAACAATTAGCAGCAAGATAATAAATGGAGAATAACATGGCAATTGCAGCATTAGTAAAAAATGTTGAAATGGCAACAGTATTAAAAAAGATTATTGAAGATAAGCAAGTTTGGTTAACTGAGCAGCAGGCTATAAAGCCACTTGCGACTTTTCAATCAGCGGTAACCCCAAGTGATCGCAATTTTTATCAAGCGCTAAATCAACCTGAAACTGTCTTTATTTTAGAGTGTAAAAAAGCATCACCGTCAAAAGGATTAATTCGGGATGATTTTAATCCCGCTAGTATTGCTAAGGTTTATAATGATTATGCTTCAGTAATTTCGGTGCTAACTGACGAAAAATATTTCCAAGGTAGCTTTGAATTTTTACCGATAGTTCGCAATGAAGTGACACAACCAGTGCTTTGTAAAGATTTTATTATCGACGAGTATCAAATCTATTTAGCGCGTTATTATCAAGCTGATGCGATACTATTAATGTTATCTGTATTGAACGATGATGAATATGATCATTTAAGTAAAATTGCTCATCAACTTAATATGGGTATACTGACTGAAACAAGTACCGATGCGGAAGTTGAACGTGCAATCAAGCTTGGTGCTAAAGTGATCGGTATTAATAATCGTAATTTAAGGGATCTAACGGTTGATCTAAATCGGGTAAAAGTTTTATCGAAATCAATTCCTGACGATCGCATTATTATTAGTGAGTCAGGTATTTATACTCATAATCAAGTTAAAGAATTAAGCCATTACGCTCATGGATTTTTAATTGGTAGTGCGTTAATGTCTGAACCAAACTTAACGTTGGCAATTCGCAAAGTAATGTTAGGTGAAAATAAAGTCTGTGGCTTAACACGCGCCGAAGACGCAGTAAATGCTTATCAAGCTGGTGCTGTCTATGGTGGTTTGATTTTTGTGCCAAATTCAGCGCGTTATATACAGCCAATTAAGGCACGATCTGTTATTGCCTCTGCACCACTGAATTGGGTCGGTGTTTTTCGAAATGAAGAAATTGAAACCGTATGCCAAATCGCAAAACAGTTATCTTTGTATGCTGTCCAACTGCATGGTGATGAAGATGAAAACTATATCGAAACATTGCGACAAGAATTACCTAAAACTTGCCAAATTTGGAAAGCACTAAGTATTGGAAGCACCATCCCTAAACATGACAATCCATTAGTTTCACGTTATCTATTCGACAACGGGGCGGGTGGCACGGGTAAATGTTTTGATTGGAGAATGCTTGCTAATCACAATTTAAATAATGTCATTTTAGCAGGTGGTATTAACCCAAAAAATATAAAGGCCGCGTTAGCGACAGGCGTGATGGGGGTTGATCTTAATTCAGGGGTTGAAGTTTCGCCAGGAATTAAAGATAAACAGAAAATTCAAGCTGCATTTGAGCAAATTTAATTTTTAATTTAAAAAAAAAGGAATGGTTATGTCTAAATTAAACCCTTATTTTGGCGAATTTGGTGGGCAATATGTTCCCCAAATATTAATGCCTGTACTTGAGCAACTTGAGGACGCCTTTATTTCAGCTATCAACGATCCCAACTTTCAAAAAGAATTTAACGATTTATTAGTCAACTATGCTGGCAGACCAACTGCATTAACTTTATGCAAAAATCTAACTGCTGGCACGAAAACCAAGCTTTATTTAAAACGAGAAGATTTAGTCCATGGTGGTGCACACAAAACGAACCAAGTTTTAGGGCAAGCGTTACTTGCTAAAAGAATGGGTAAAACCGAAATTATCGCCGAAACAGGGGCAGGGCAACACGGTGTTGCTTCAGCGTTGGCTTGTGCACTACTTGGTTTAAAATGCCGAATTTATATGGGCGCAAAAGATGTTAAACGCCAAGCACCGAATGTGTTTAGAATGCGACTGATGGGGGCAACGGTGATCCCTGTTGAAACAGGTTCAGCGACGTTAAAAGATGCCTGTAACGAAGCATTACGTGATTGGTCTGGAAGTTATGAAAAGGCTCATTATATGCTTGGTACGGCAGCAGGCCCTCACCCATTCCCAACCATTGTGCGTGAATTTCAGCAAATGATCAGCCGTGAAGCAAAACAACAAATCCTTGAAAAAGAAGGGCGTTTGCCAGATGCGGTGATTGCTTGTGTTGGTGGTGGTTCAAATGCTATTGGTATGTTTGCTAATTTCATTGACGATAAATCGGTCAGATTAATTGGTGTTGAGCCTGGTGGTCATGGTATTGAATCCGGTGAACATGGAGCTTCGCTTAAACATGGTAAATTGGGGATTTATTTTGGTATGAAATCGCCAATGATGCAAACAGATGAAGGGCAAATTGAAGAATCATATTCAATATCAGCAGGACTTGACTTCCCATCAGTTGGGCCACAGCACGCTTACTTAGATAGCATTGGGCGCGCTGATTATGTTTCAATTACCGATGATGAAGCGCTTGATGCCTTTAAGGCTTTATCGCGACATGAGGGCATTATTCCTGCACTAGAGTCATCACATGCATTAGCCTATGCTATGAAAATGATCAAAGAAAATCCCACGAAAGAACAGCTATTAATTGTTAATCTCTCAGGGCGTGGCGATAAAGATATCTTTACCGTATACGACATTTTAAAAGCAAAAGGAGAAGTCGAATGAGCCGTTATAAAAAACTGTTTGCCACATTAACAGCCGAAAAACGAGGTGCCTTTGTTCCTTTTGTTCCAGTTGGCGATCCAACGCCAGAACTGTCTTTTAACATTATTCAAACATTGATCAAATCTGGTGCCGATGCGTTAGAGTTAGGCATACCATTTTCAGACCCGATGGCCGATGGTCCAACTATCCAAAATGCTAATATTCGTGCATTTAAAGGGGGAATAACTGTTGAAAAGTGTTTTGAGATTTTAACTAATGTGAGAGCGCAACATGCTGATATTCCAATTGGGTTACTTATTTATGCTAATTTAGTGTTCAAAAATGGTATCGACAATTTTTATGCCAAGTGCACCAAAGCGGGAGTTGATTCGGTATTGATTGCTGATTTACCTGTTGAATATGCACAAGAATTTACAGTTGCAGCGGAAAAATACAATATCGCACCCATTTTTATTTGTCCACCTAATGCTGATGATGAAGTCATTAAAAATATTGCTAAGTATGGTAAAGGTTATACCTATTTGGTATCTCGTGCCGGTGTTACGGGTGCTGAAAATCGCGCGAATAAACCACTTACTCATTTGTTAAAAAAATTAATTGAGTTTGGAGCGCCTGCTGCTTTACAAGGGTTTGGTATTTCCGAGCCAACTCAAGTTAGCGAAGCGATTAAATCAGGTGCGGCAGGGGCAATTAGTGGATCTGCAACTGTTAAAATTATTGAGAAAAATCTTAATAACCCAGAACAAATGCTTAGCCAGTTAGCAAATTTTGTTAAAACCATGAAAAAGGCAACTCATAAGTAATTTAACGCACTGAATTATCGGTACAAATAGTTGCATTGAAATGTGAATTATTGTGCCGATATAAATTTATCGGTTATGCCTTGTATTATTATTAAACACGCTAGAATTAACGTGTAATGTTTTTTCACAATTTTAGGCATATGAATAAAACTACAGTGATTTGCAGTTGCATTTTATTCAAAATACCGTATAATTCTCACTCATCTATCGCGGGGTGGAGCAGCATGGTAGCTCGTCGGGCTCATAACCCGAAGGTCGTTGGTTCAAATCCAGCCCCCGCAACCACTTAAATTTTCATTCATACCAATCTATCCTGCTATTGTGTGAAAGTTCGAATGAAGTGGCTTCATTATAGTTAGTATTTAAATGTAAGCCTCGCATGTCGAGGTTTTTTTTGTGTTATGATTTAAACGTAAGTTTAAAAGAAATGTTGGGCTTTATGCCCTTTTTTATTTTTTGCAGTGGAGGTTTGTTTGGCTAATATAGAACAGCAATTAACCAACATTATCCAAGAGCCAGTTAATGCGCTTGGTTTTGAATTAGTCGGGGTTGAATATATTCGTGGTCGTTACCCTGTACTACGAGTCTATATCGATAGTGAGAATGGTATAACGGTTGATGATTGTGCTGATGTTAGCCGACAGATTAGTGCAGTACTGGATGTCGAAGACCCTATCAAAGATGCTTACAATCTTGAAGTTTCATCGCCAGGAATGGACAGGCCTTTGTTTACGCTTGAACATTACCTGCGTTTTGTTGGTGAAGAGGTCACAGTGAGTCTGCGTATTCCTGTTGCTAACCGTCGCAAATGGAAAGGACGAATTAAGTCTATCGATAGTGGGATGATTACATTAACTGTCGACGATAATGATGAAGTGTTTGCTTTTAGCAATATACAAAAAGCAAACATTGTACCTAATTTTAACCTTAAATAGAGTACGGATGTAAAGGATGAATAAAGAAATTTTAGCTGTTGTTGAAGCGGTATCAAACGAAAAAGCGCTTACGCGTGACAAAATTTTCGAAGCGTTAGAAACTGCATTAGCAACGGCCACTAAAAAGAAACATGCTGTTGATATTGATGTTGTTGTAAAAATTGACCATAAAACTGGCGATTATGATACCTTCCGTCGTTGGCTAGTTGTTAACGAAGTTACCCAACCAACGAAAGAAATTACATTAGATGCAGCACAATACGAAGATCCATCAGTGCAACTAGGCGATTATGTTGAAGAGCAAATTGAGTCAGTTGCTTTTGACCGTATCACCACGCAAACAGCTAAACAAGTTATTGTGCAAAAAGTGCGCGAAGCTGAACGTGCCATGGTGATTGACATGTTTAGACATCGTATTGGCGATATTGTGACAGGTATTGTCAAAAAGACCAATCGCGATAGTGTCATTCTTGACTTAGGCAACAATGCTGATGCCATGATGTCACGCCATGATATGTTACCGCGTGAAAATTTCCGTATTGGCGATCGTGTTCGAGGGATTTTATATCTTGTAGAACAGAATAATAAACCAGCACAACTTTGCATTAGCCGTTCGAACCCCGAAATGATGGAAGAACTATTCCGCATTGAAGTGCCTGAAATCGGTGAAGAGATGATCGACATCAAAGGCGCAGCTCGTGACCCGGGTTCACGTGCTAAAATTGCTGTTAGCAGTAATGACCGTCGTATTGATCCTGTTGGTGCTTGCGTTGGTATGCGTGGAGCGCGTGTACAAGCTGTATCGAATGAATTTGGTGGCGAACGTATTGATATTGTTTTATGGGACGATAACCCTGCACAATATGTAATCAATGCCATGGCACCTGCTGATGTGGTTTCGATCGTTGTTGATGAAGATAAACATACCATGGACGTTGCGGTAAATGCAGACACCTTACCACAAGCCATTGGTCGAAATGGTCAAAATATTCGTTTAGCATCTCAACTGACTGGTTGGACTTTAAATGTAATGAGTACCGAAGATTTGCAAGAAAAACACCATGCAGAATCTTTTGCAGCAATCAATAATCTAATTAAACATCTTGATATTGATGAAGGGCTTGCACAGCTATTAGTTGAAGAAGGCTTTACCTCGCTTGAGGAACTTGCCTATGTACCTGTTGATGAATTACTTGAAATCGAAGATCTTGATGAAGAACTAGTTGAAGCATTAAGAAACCGAGCAAAAGATGCATTAACAACACTTGCACTAGCAAATAGTGGCGACAAACAACCTGCTCAAGATTTACTTAATCTGCCAGGTATGACACAAGAGTTAGCTTATCAATTAGTGCAACATGACATCATTACTTTGGAAGATTTAGCAGAACAAGGTACCGAAGATCTAGCCGATATTGAAGGCTTAACAAGCAAACAAGCTGGCGATTTTATTATGGCTGCACGTAATATTTGTTGGTTTGCAGATGAATAATTGAGGAAAAGTAATACATGACCAAAGTATCAATAGAAACACTGGCTCAAGAAATCAACACTCCAGTGCAAACACTTTTGCAACAGTTTGCCGATGCAGGTATGAATAAAACTGCGTCTGATACTGTGACTCAAAAGGAAAAAGAAGCTTTGCTTGCCCACTTAAAACCTCAGCAAGGCCCAACAAAATTGACATTGCAACGTAAAACGCACTCAACCTTGAATGTGTCTAGCGGTGGTGGTAAAAGTAAAGAAATTAAAGTAGAAGTGCGTAAAAAACGCACTTTTGTTAAACGTGATCCAGCCGAAATTGCTGCTGAGCAAGAAAAAGCACGCCTTGAAGCTGAACAAAAAGCCAAAAAAGAGGCGGAAGAAAAAGAAAAACTAGCCGCACAAGAGGCAAAAAAACGCGAAGAAGCACAAGCTAAAAAACGTGCACAAGAAGAAAAAGCAAAAGCAGTGCAAGAACAATCCAACGATCCAAAAGTGAAAAAAGCGCAAGAAGAAAAAGCACGATTAGAAGCAGAAGCGAACGAAATTAAACGTAAAGCTGAAGAAGAAAATCGTCGTAAACTAGAAGAAGACGCTAAACGCATGGCTGAAGAAGCGCGCAAATTAGCTGAACAATATAGTAATATCGACGAAAAAGACACTACCGAAGATGAAGATTATCATGTTACAACTTCTAAATATGCCCGTGCAGCTGAAGACGACACCGATCGTGAGGTTGAAAGCGCGCGTGGTCGAGGTCGGAGTGGTAAACAAACTAAGCAGAAAAAAGGTAGCAAATTATCTGAAGGTAAAGCTGAGCGTGAAGAAGCACGTGCAGTGACTCGTAGTGGTCATAAAAAGAAAGGTAAAAGCACATTACAACAAGGCTTTAACAAACCAGTACAAGCAGTCAACCGTGACGTTGTGATTGGTGAAACCATCACTGTTGCTGAACTTGCTAACAAAATGGCCGTAAAAGGCTCTGAAGTGATTAAAACTATGATGAAAATGGGTGCGATGGCAACCATTAATCAGGTTATTGACCAAGAAACTGCGCAGCTTGTTGCTGAAGAAATGGGACATAAAGTGGTATTACGTCGTGAAAATGAGCTTGAAGAATCACTTATGAGCGACCGTGATACCGGTGCAGAAAAAGTTGCACGCGCGCCAGTTGTCACTATTATGGGGCATGTTGACCATGGTAAAACATCATTGCTTGACTATATCCGTAAAGCGAAAGTGGCATCAGGTGAAGCCGGTGGTATTACTCAGCACATCGGTGCTTATCATGTTAAAACCGCAAGCGGTGAAATTACATTTTTAGATACTCCGGGTCATGCGGCATTTACTTCAATGCGTGCGCGTGGTGCTAAAGCAACAGATATTGTGGTACTTGTAGTCGCAGCCGATGATGGTGTGATGCCACAAACCATTGAAGCAATTCAACATGCTAAAGCAGCAAACGTGCCAATTGTTGTTGCTGTGAACAAAATTGATAAACCAGAAGCCGATCCTGAGCGTGTAAAAGGTGAACTTGCTCAATATGGTGTAATGTCAGAAGATTGGGGTGGTGATACACAGTTTGTTCATGTTTCGGCTAAAGCAGGAACCGGTATTGATCAACTGCTTGAAGCTATTTTATTACAAGCGGAAGTGCTTGAACTTACCGCATACGAAACCGGTATGGCAAGTGGTGTGGTGATTGAATCATTCCTTGATAAAGGTCGTGGTTCGGTAGCTACTGTTCTTGTGCAATCAGGTACACTGCGTAAAGGCGACATTGTTCTTTGTGGATTTGAATATGGACGTATTCGCGCAATGCGTAACGAACTAGGTAAAGAAGTGACAGAAGCGGGTCCATCAATACCAGTTGAAATCCTTGGTTTGTCTGGGGTGCCATCAGCAGGTGATGAAGCAACTGTTGTGCGTGATGAAAAGAAAGCACGTGAAGTTGCCCTTTATCGACAAGGTAAATTCCGTGATGTGAAACTTGCTCGTCAGCAAAAAGCGAAACTTGAAAACATGTTTACTAATATGACAGAAGGCGATGTTTCTGAGCTTAATATCGTATTAAAAGCGGATGTTCAAGGTTCGACTGAAGCGATCTCTGATTCATTACTTAAGCTATCAACAGACGAAGTTAAAGTTAAAATTATTGGATCAGGCGTGGGTGGTATCACTGAAACTGACGCATCACTGGCAGCTGCATCAAATGCAATTATTTTAGGTTTCAACGTTCGTGCCGATGCATCAGCACGTAAAGTGATCGAATCAGAAAACTTAGATCTACGTTACTATTCTGTTATTTATGACTTAATTGATGAAGTTAAACAAGCAATGAGTGGTATGCTTGCACCAGAATACAAACAAGAAATCATTGGTCTTGCTGAAGTGCGTGATGTATTTAAATCACCTAAATTTGGTGCAATTGCTGGTTGTATGGTAACCGAAGGTGTGGTTAAACGTCACAATCCAATTCGTGTTCTACGTGATAATGTAGTTATCTATGAAGGTGAACTTGAATCATTACGTCGCTTTAAAGATGATGTTAATGAAGTCCGTAACGGAACCGAATGTGGTATTGGTGTACGTAACTATAACGATGTTCGCGTTGGCGATACGATCGAAGTCTTTGAAACCATCGAAATCAAGCGTACTATCTAATTATTACGCAATATGTTATAAGCAAGGTTTAGGCCTTGCTTATTCATTTTTTAAGGAAAATAGATATGGCAAAAGCATTTAATCGTTCATCTAGAGTTGGGCATGAATTGCAAAAAGAAATTGCAATTATCTTACAACGAGAAATCAAAGATCCTCGACTTGGCATGGTCACTGTTTCGGGTGTTGATATCTCGCGCGATCTTGCCTATGCTAAAGTGTTTGTCACTTTTTTAAATGACGATGATCCGCAAGTAATTGAACAAGGTTTAGCAGTACTTAATGATGCTAAAGGCTATATTCGCACTTTGATTGGCAAAGCTATGCGTTTGCGAATCATTCCTGAGATCAAATTCTTTTACGATGAGTCGCTCGTTAAAGGTATGCAAATGTCGAGTTTGGTGGCGGATGTTATCAAGCATGATAACGAGCGTCATAAAGATTAATATTAAAAAAATAGTCCTGAATTTTGTCAAAAAATTTCAGGTAACTATACATTTCAGTATAAAATAAATGATGAATATAAAAAGAACTCGCCGTGATCTTCACGGCGTTTTGTTACTAGACAAACCCCAAGGCATGACATCTAACGATGCGCTGCAAAAAGTGAAATGGTTATTTAATGCTAAAAAAGCGGGTCACACAGGGGCTCTTGATCCATTAGCGACAGGCATGTTGCCTATCTGTTTTGGTGAAGCGACCAAATTTTCACAGTATTTATTAGATTCAGATAAGCGCTACCGAGTGATTGCCAAACTTGGTGAACGTACAGATACCTCTGATGCTGATGGGCAAATTATTTGCACTAAGCCTGTCAACGTAACCGAATCGCAAATTAACCAAGCTTTAACACATTTTCGAGGTGATATTTTACAAGTACCAACCATGTTCTCGGCTTTAAAATATCAAGGAAAACCACTTTACGAATATGCTCGCCAAGGTATTATCATTGAACGTGAAGCTAGACCGATTACCGTTTACGAAAATCAATTTATCCAATTTGACGCCATAAAAAACGAATTAACCCTAGAAATACACTGCTCTAAAGGCACTTATATTCGCACAATTATTGATGATTTAGGTGAATTACTGGGTTGTGGGGCACATGTTATTTATTTAAGGCGTTTGCAAGTTTCCAATTACCCGATTGAAAACATGGTCACGTTAGAGCAGTTACAAAATATCGACCAGAAAGATGACTTACTTATGCCAGTTGACAGCCCATTACAAGATTGTCCCAAAATTACCCTGAGCGAGGCACAAGGAAAAGATATATTGTTAGGACGAACCATTGAACTTGAAAATACTACGCAAGTTGAAACCTTAGTGCGAATTTATCAAGACCAGCAATTTATTGGCGCCGGCGTGATGCAAAGTAACAAATTATCGCCAAAACGATTAATATCAACATTCATCAACTAGTCTTGCTTGGTTTAAATCTCACCGCAAAAAACAAGTTCTTCAAGCTAGTGGTTTTTAATGACTTGGTTAGATATGAAACGGTATAGACTCCTGAATCTTTTTTACAAGATAATAAGCTATACCAATGTAAGAAATGGGCAAATAGTACAGTAGAAGTTGTGATTGTAAACTAGGTTCAGAAAATCTCTGCCTAAACTATAATTTTAATATAAAGACGATTTGGTACTCAGTTATTTTTACCAAAGCGAATTTGCTACTTTTTGCTGTACTAGTTAAAAGGATAGTTACAACTCCCTTATCGTTATTTAGAAATTGATTTAGGAATCCAGCAAATTGCTAAAATACCAACAGTAAAAGTCAGTGTACTTGCAACGAAAATTGCGATCTTGCAGATCATAAATAGACTATGAAGATACAGCCACTGCAATTCATAAAGATAGCGGATAGAATTGTTGCTTCTTAGGGACTAAATAACACAAAACGAATTGAATTTGACTGAGTGCTATATATCCTCTATTCAAAAATAAAAAATACACTTATTCCTATTTTTCTTACAAAAACGGTCAGAAAAGTTATTGATTTTATTAATGTTTTTTTTTGTGTGTTTCCTGTATCGGTAAAGGCGGATTTGTTATCATGGTTGGTAACAAAACATTTATAAAATATTGAATTTTCATGCCATATTTATGGCAAAACTCTTTAATAGGAATACTTGCTTCAACTTCTTTTAAAATAGATACGATTTGATGCTCTGTCATCTTTTTCATGTTTCAATCCTCTTTTACCTTTATCATAGAGAATTTTCTACTTTTGGGCTGTACTATTTTAGGGGGTAGTTACACTGCGGTAGCGAAAGGGGTGATTATTATCTGTAATAAAGAGGAACAAAAACAAGATATCAACGAATTAAGTTGTGATACTTGGCATGTCAATAACGAGCTCAAACATATCTTTAACCAAGAAAAAGAACAAGAAATCATCGACCAAATGTAACTAGTAAGTGAACTTGGAGGTGAAACGTTGATTACAATAAGTTTAACAATAAATCATGCGGCTCAAACATTAATAAAACATCGATTCAGTGTTAATGATTGTACAGCGCTTAATGGGTTTTATTGTGTTTTCTATAAGCTCACACAGTAAAGTCGCCGATTTTTGGCCCATTTTAAACAATGGTTTATTTATTCTGCACAGGTTATCTAATTCATTGTATTTAAGTTCCTTAGAAGCACTAAAATACGATATTGTAAGTGGTTTAGTCAGTTTTGCTTTATTTTCATTGGCTTGATGCAACGCTCCCAGAATCATGCTATCAGGTGATTGGTGGTGTTGTTCTTTATAGTTATTTTTATTCAAGTAATTTAAACTAAAATGATCGGTACAAATAATCGCGGTAGGTGATGTTGTGCTGTTTATTAGTTTATTTACCGCCGATCTAGCATGTTGATAGGTAAAGCAGCCGTGAATAATATATTGGGGTTCAATTGCAATGCTGGCGCGCAGTAAAGCTTGTTTATAACCTTGTAGCAAAAGCATGGAGCTGGTTAGTGTTTCATCGTTAAGCAAAATGGCAATTTTGCTATGTGATTTACCAATCAAATATTTTGTTATTTGATGCCCAATTAACAAATGATCAAAGTGTACACAAATAAAATCAAGCGAAAAGTGATTAACTAATACAATAGGTGGTAATGTATTTTTATAAGCAACCAATGTTTTTAAGTAGGGAGCATCATTAATAATGATAATTCCGTCAAAGGCATTTTGAGCAACATAACGAATAATATGATGGATATCACTTTTATTATTATAAGGAAACTGCAAATAAAACACTTGATACTGCTTTTCTTTTAGTTCTTGTTCTAAACCAATATTGATTAAGCTCTTTGAAAAAAGTTGGTTATCAATAATTAATATCTTGCCACTGTTATGTATTGGTTTATAGGGTTTGAAATTTTTTGATGTGTCCATATTTAATTCCTCAATAGCTTTATAAACTCGTAGTTGTATTTGAGAGGATGTTAAATGTGGTTTCTTTAACACTCTAGATACCGAAGCGACTGATGTGTTGGCTTTTTTGGCAATTGTTGATAGGGTGATTTTTTTCATATTAATAAATAAAATTAATTAAAATGGCTTATCACTTTACTGATATTGAGTTGTTTTGTAAGGGATCGAATTTTGTTTTGTCGATCTGTGTTCCAAAATATCTATCATAGCTATCTAAACCGCTTAAACGGATATGCTGTATCAAAAATATGGCATAAGTAATATAACCATGTTATATATAACGTGAAAAATATACTTGAATGAAAAATTAGAATGAAATGATTCTAACATGAGGTAGAAAAAGGAATTTGATATGAAACTGAAACTTTTATTGGGCGCAATTTTATTTATGTTTAGTTATTGTGTCTGTGGTCAATTACTTGATATTAACTCTAAATATCGTGGTGAACCATTTTTTATGAGTGTTGATATGTATCAATTGCAACAAGATTGTGCTAGAAACGAAGATGAATATAATCAACTCGATAAAAAAGAAAAGATAAAATATGATAGCCGTTGCCCACTCAACAATTTGAAATTTGATTTTAAACAGTTAGATAAATTAATCGATGATGATCCTATAGTCTACAATGGTAATGATTTTCAACTAAAATTGAGCATTAGCCCAATTAATCCTAAGAATCAAAACGAAGAAGATTTACCTAATTTAGGGCGAGATATTACGTTATCTTTAATCAGCAAAAATCAGGTAATTGATAAGCTTTTTTTAGCAAATAATTCTTTTTCTAATAATCCTAATCTTTGGAATGGCTATCAGCATTACTATATTGCACCAAGTGGCGATATTTACACATTATTGTCAATAAAATCAGAGCCGATTGAAGATGAGTCTGGAACTTTTCCTACATTATGGAAGCATTACAATATTGATACAAGTAATATGAAATTTGTGCTTAAAGAGATGCAAATCAATATGCCAGAAGCAACTTATCACATTATCTATCCTAACCAATTTAATATTAAATTTCACGAAGGCGCTGTTGAGTATGGTTTAACATTAGAAGAATCAATTGCATTTTTTGAACAATCATCTAAGGATGGCTCTTCCGATTATAGTCTCGCTACTAGAGTTTATCGTTATTATCAAGATCAGCTAAAAGAAAAAGTAAATCAACTTGATAACAAAAAACAACAACAAGATTCATTTACAGCATTAAAACAAAACATAAGTAAAATGTGTTTAGCTACACCAGCTCCAATTCATGAAAGTGATATCGAACTTTAT
The DNA here is from genome assembly GCF_009795795.1 of Gilliamella sp. Pas-s95. Classification (NCBI taxonomy): domain Bacteria; kingdom Pseudomonadati; phylum Pseudomonadota; class Gammaproteobacteria; order Orbales; family Orbaceae; genus Gilliamella; species Gilliamella sp. Pas-s95. The sequence goes on from NZ_WTFC01000026.1 coordinate 30,486, forward strand.
TTACATAAAGTACTTACTTGTTTAATTGAGCAGGATCGACAAGCAATACAACACGCGGAAGATGAGTTAGGTAGCTAGATATTAATATAATAATCGAGTTAACTATAATTAAAAGCTCAGTATCAACAAAGCCATCTTGATGATGGCTTATCGTTTTACTGTTCAGACTTATAGTCAAATAAAATCTATTCATCTAATGCTATTGTTATATATCTTTTTCCGCTATCTTTGACAATATAGTGATATAATTACCGCTAAATTTTTTATTGGGTTTATAAATATGTCTGCATGGAATATTGCTATTGTGGGGGCGACAGGCCAAGTTGGTTCTGCGCTAGTTGAGTTACTACAGCAACGTAGTTTACAAGACAGTAATCTAAAAATTGAAAATCTTTATTTAGTCGGTAGCGACAATAGTGCTGGCGAAATAGTTCGCTTTGCTGGCAAAAATTTAACGGTGATTGATAGTACGCAAATGGATTGGAGCGAGTGCCATTTTGCTTTTTTCGTCGCTGGTGCTAAAACTAGTGAAAAGTATGCGCAAGTTGCTGCAGAATCTGGATGTGTGGTGATTGATGCAAGTGGCTATTTTGCTCAGCAAGATCATATTCCATTAGTGGTACCTAAAGTTAATAACAGTGTATTGACCGAATACCGTAATGAAAACATCATTGCCGTTGCTAGTGCCACTGTATGCCAGTTGTTGCGTTGTGTTGCTTCGTTAACTGATATGGAATTATTAACAAATTTACATGCGACTAGTTTTATCCCAGCATCATTGTATGGTAAGCCGGGTGTTGATGAGCTGGCCGGGCAAAGTGCTCGATTGTTAAATGGTATGCCAGTTGATAATCAACTGTTTGATAAGCAATTAGCCTTTAATCTATTGCCGGTATCGCATGAACATCACGATGCAATACTAGGAGAAAAATCCCAAGTTGATCAAATCCGTAAAGTATTGAGTAATTATGAACTTCCTGTCTCTATCGAGTCAGTGATTGTGCCCGTGTTTTATGGCGTTTCACAAGCAATTAATGTATCAAGTAGCTTGCCAATTGAATTAGATATGGCACGCTTTGGTGAATTTGGTGTTGAAGTGCAAGGCGATAACTTGCCAACGCCAGTGACCGAAGTCAGTACCGAATCAGAACACAATTTGGTTATAAAGTTGGCGAATTTAAGACACAGTTATGGTCATTATGAACAAATTCAATTTTGGTCAGTAGCCGATAATATCCGTTATTTAGGAGCATTGATGTTAATTGAGACGCTTGAGATCCTGATTAATGACTACCTGTAAAATTGCCCTTGGTATTGAATATGATGGTAGTGGTTATTTTGGCTGGCAACGTCAGCAATCTGTCGATTCTATTCAAGAGCGGCTAGAATCTGCATTATCAATTATTGCTAATGCGCCAATCAGCGTATTTTGTGCTGGTCGAACCGATGCTGGCGTGCATGCTACAGGACAAGTTGTGCATTTTGAAACTCAAGCCGAGCGCTCACCGAGTGCTTGGACAATGGGCGTTAATTCGCATTTACCTGATAATATTGCAGTGCGCTGGTCGCAAATAGTTGAGGATAGTTTTCATGCAAGGTTTAGTGCGACAGCTCGGCGTTATCGTTATGTGATCTATAATCATCGTTATCGCCCTGCGATTTTAGCTAAAGGGGTATCGCATTATTATTTACCGCTTAATGAAACTTTAATGCACCAAGCTGCGCAGTATTTATTAGGCGAAAATGATTTTTCATCATTTCGAGCGGCTCAATGCCAATCAAGAACGCCTTGGCGCAATATTCATCATATTGAAGTGACAAGGCAGGGTGCATATATTATTGTTGATATAAAAGCCAATGCATTTGTGCACCACATGGTACGCAATATTGTGGGTAGTTTACTTGAAGTTGGAGCGGGAAATCAGCGTCCAGAGTGGATTTATGAACTTTTGCAAGCTAAGGACAGAACGCAAGCTGCCGCAACAGCAAAACCAGAAGGATTATATTTAGTTCAGGTGGATTATCCATCTGAATACCAAATACCCGATCCTAGTTTAGGTCCATTATTTTTAAGATAAGCGAAGTAGCTTAGCAATAAATTCAATTTAGAACAAAAGATGAATGTAATGAATACTGATCGAACAAGAGCAAACAAAGATTCTAAAAATCAAGAAGCAGAAAAATCCAATCTGCACAATATCAAGCTTCCACCGCACTCAATCGAAGCTGAACAAGCGGTGCTGGGTAGCTTGATGCTTGATAATCAACGTTGGGATGCGGTATCTGAAATGATCACTGAGCGAGATTTTTACTCGCGTCATCATCAATTGATCTTTTCTGAAATGCATACCTTGGTCAGCAAAGGGACGCCAATTGATTTAATTACTCTTTCAGAAAGTCTTGAAAGTAAAGACATATTAGCCGATGTAGGTGGATTTGCTTATTTGGCTGAGCTTTCTAAAAACACCCCAAGTGCGATTAATGTTGTTGCTTATAGCGATATTATTCGCCAACAAGCGATTTTGCGTGAATTAATTAGTGCATCAAATGATATTGCCGATAACTGTTATGCCACCGAAGGGCGCGATAGTACCGAAATTTTAGACTTGGCGGAAAGTAAAATATTTCAGATTGCTGAAAGCCGAACTAAACAAGGCGAAGGACCAAAAAGTATTACTGAAGTACTAGAAGCAACAGTGGCTAAGATTGAAGAGTTATTCCAACGTCCACATGATGGTGTGACAGGGGTTTCAACCGGTTATACTGATTTAGATAAAAAAACGGCTGGTTTACAGCGTTCCGATTTAATTATTATTGCAGCAAGGCCATCAATGGGTAAAACCACCTTTGCCATGAATTTGTGTGAAAATGCTGCCCTAGAGCAAGAAAAGCCGGTGTTAATATTCAGCTTAGAAATGCCATCAGAACAAATTATGATGCGTATGTTAGCGTCACTTTCGCGTGTTGACCAAACTCGAATTCGAACAGGGCAATTACAAGACGATGATTGGGCAAGAATTTCAAGCACTATGGGATTATTGCTGGAAAAGAAAAATATCTATATCGATGACTCATCAGGTTTAACGCCAATGGAGTTACGCTCAAGAGCCAGACGTATTTATCGTGAGCATAAAGGATTAAGTATGATTATGGTTGATTACTTACAGCTTATGCGAGTACCAAATATTTCTGAAAACCGAACATTAGAAATTGCCGAAATATCGCGCTCACTAAAAGCTTTGGCGAAAGAGTTACAAATTCCTGTTGTTGCACTTTCACAGCTTAACCGTAGCTTAGAGCAACGTGCTGATAAAAGACCTGTTAACTCAGACTTGCGTGAATCAGGCTCTATTGAACAAGATGCTGATGTGATTATGTTTATCTATCGTGACGAGGTGTATAACGAAGCATCAGAACATAAAGGTATTGCTGAAATCATTTTAGGAAAACAACGAAACGGACCAATTGGTAAAGTACGATTAAAATTCCAAGGTCAGTTTTCACGTTTTGATAATTATGCAGATAACAGTAAATATCTGGATGATGAGTAAAAACTAAAAGTAATAAGCATCGATACAGCGTAAATACAGTTACAAATATATTTACGCTGTTTTTTTATAGCTATTAACAATGTAGTTTTAATAGTGATTTCAATAGTAGTTTCAAAAATTAATTTAACGGCGCACTTTTTTGTGAGCAACAAACTGGTAAGTTTGGGCAAATAAAAAAAGAGTTGCTTGTAAAATAACGATACAAGCGCTGGTTGACGCATCTATATAATAACTTATTAACGTTCCTATCACTGTTGAAAATGTTGAAACCAATACGGCAATCACTAACATCCATTCAAAGCGTTTACTTAATGAAAAAGCTGTGATGCCTGGGGCTATCAACATTGCAATAACTAAAATCATCCCAGCGACTTTTAATGATCCTACAATAGTTAAAGCCAAAACACTCAACAAACCATAATGTAGTAACTTAACGGGTAGTCCTACAACTTTAGCTTGCACTGGATCGAAGCAATAGAGCATTAGATCACGACGTTTAATAATAATTAAAAGTGACACAATTACAGCAATGAAGATGATCTGTTTAAGCTCGTCATAACTGGTGCCGAGCACACTACCAAATAGGATATGATTTAAATGTTGCGATGTATCTACTTTGGAAAATAACACTAAGCCAAAAGCAAACATCCCCGAAAACACAATTCCCATGACCGTATCTTCTTTAATGCGACTGTTTTCTTTAATATAACCTGTTGCAACCGAGCAAAATAGGCCTGAAGCAAAAGCACCAATGATAATAGGGATACCTGCTACATATGCCAGCACAATGCCGGGTAAAACCGCATGCGAAATCGCATCCCCCATTAACGACCAACCTTTTAAAACTAAAAAACAAGATAGTAGGGCACACACAATACCGGTTGCTAACGAAGCTAAGATTGCGCGCTGAATAAGGGGAAGAGTAAGTGGATAATAGATATATTCCCAAAACTCTGTCATACCTGCCCCCTTTTATTTAAACGGCTTTGGCGGATCCTAAGGCGATTTACAATTAACCCTTGCTGTGGAGCAAATAAGAATGCAGCAATAAATATTAGCGTTTGCAACGTAACAATAACGCCACCAGTTTCGCCATTTAAAAAGTAACTGATCCAAGCACCAATAGCACTTGTTATCGCACCAATTAGAACCGAAATAATCAATAAGTGCGAAAATCGATTAGTCAATAAGTAAGCGGTTGCACCGGGTGTAACAACCATAGCAATTACTAAAATGGCTCCAACAGTTTGCAGTGCCGCAACAGTGCAGGCACTTAAAATGGTAAAAAATAGGATTTTTAACGGTAGTGGTTTTAATCCAATGGATCGGGCATGGGTTTCATCAAAAAAAACGACTAATAAATCCTTCCAAAAAAAGAAAAGTAATATAAATGACACCAAAATAATGATTTGCACTTGCCACATATCACTATCATCAATTCCTAGAATATTACCAAATATAATGGTTTGCGCATTGATTGATGTTGGATTGAGCGAAATAATTAACAAACCGACAGCAAAAAAGGTTGAAAAGATAAAACCAATAATGGCATCTGCTTTTAATCGCGTAAAGGCACGCACTAGCGTAATGGCTAGCGCAGCGAGTAATCCGGTAAAAAAAGCACCAACAGAATAAGGTACCCCCAATGCATAAGCCCCTGCAACACCAGGCACGACAGAATGCGAAAGCGCATCGCCCATGAGTGACCAACCTTTTAACATTAAAAAAGCCGATAAAAAGGCACAGGCAGCACCCACAATACTACTTACCCAAATTGCTTTTAACATAAAACCGTAGGTGAATGGCTCAAGTAATAGTTCCATTTATTATTGCCCTTTTGGTTCATTATCGTGATGGTTAACCAGCAAATCTCGATGAGGCGAGTCATGCTTACCTTCCCCATAAAAAATTGCAGCGCGTTCATCATCGGTTAAGATCGATACTTTACGAGGATCTTCATCATCGTGCAATTTCTCGCCCGACAAACTCAGATAACGCAGGGCACCACCAAAGGTGGTCATTAAATTTTGTGGTGTAAAGGTTGTTTTAGTTGGACCAAAGGCCAAAACAGTTTGATTAATTAACACCACTTGATCGCAAAATTCAGGCACACTACCTAGGTTATGAGTTGAAACTAAAATCAAATGGCCTTCTTTACGTAGATCTTTCAACAGATCAATAATGGCATTTTCAGTTTTAACATCAACTCCAGTAAAGGGTTCATCTAACAATAGCACTTTACCTTGCTGAGCTAACGCTCGAGCTAAAAATACCCGTTTTTTTTGCCCACCTGACAGCTCACCAATCTGACGATGTTTAAAATCGAGCATATTGACACGTTCAAGGGCAAGATCGACTTGTTTTTTATCTTCTTTACTTGGAATACGTAAAAAAGACATATGCCCATATCGCCCCATCATGACCACGTCTGACACCAGGACAGGAAAATCCCAATCGACCTCTTCGGTTTGTGGCACATAAGCAATGATATTTTGTTTTAAGGTCTGCTTAACTGACATATCATTAAATGTGACATGACCACGAGTTGGACGAACCATCCCCATAATGCTTTTAAATAACGTCGATTTACCACTACCATTAACGCCAACTAACGCACAGATAGTGCCACCATTTAAGCGAAAGCTAGCATCATAAATTGCGGTATGACCATTATTATAAGTCACGGTGATATCATCAACATTCAAGCAAATTTGAGTCATTATTTTTCAAATCCTTTAGCGATAGTTTCAACGGTCACTTTGAGTAGATCAATATAAGTGGGTACAGGGCCATCTTTAGTTGAAAGTGAATCGACATATAAAACGCCGCCATATTTAATATCGGTTTCTTTACTAACTTGTTTAGCGGGCTTATCTGAAATAGTACTCTCACTAAAAATAACAGGAATATCATTTGCTCTAACTAAATCAATTAAATGCCTAACTTGCTGGGGGGTACCTTGTTGCTCGGCATTGATTGGCCAAAGGTAAGCCTCTTTCAAATTATAGTCACGAGCCAAATAACTAAACGCGCCCTCACTGGTGACTAACCAACGTTTAGCTTCAGGAATTTTAGCTAAACGTTCACGTAATGGTGCATCAAGTGCTTTAATTTTAGCAATATAATCGGCTGCATTTTTATTATAAATCTCTGCATTTTTAGGATCATATTTAACAAACGCCGCACGGATATTTTCAACATAAATTAAAGCCAACGTTGGCGACATCCAAGCATGCGGATTTGGGTTACCTTTATAGCTACCTTCTTGAATTGGCATTGGCTCAATACCCTCTGTCACTACAACCGAAGGTACATCTTTGACATCTTCAAAAAAGCGTTTAAACCAAAGCTCTAAATTAAGGCCATTCCATAACACTAAATCGGCGGAAAGCACTTTGGTAATGTCTTTGGGGGTGGGATCGTACTCATGAATTTCAGCCCCGACTTTAGTAATTGACTCAACCTCAGCAGCATCACCAGCAACATTTTGTGCGATATCTTGAATAATGGTAAAGGTGGTAACTACTTTAAACTTTTTTCCTACCGCATGGGAAGATTCAGAAAGACCGGTCAAAATAATTAACGAAGTTAAGATAACCTTTAATAACGTTTTGCGGTTTTTAAAAAAAATGAACTTCATTAGCGACTCCTTGCAAACAACACATAATCAAATAACAAAATTCAGTGATAGCGATATAACAATCAAGCAGAGATCTTTTATTTAATTAGTTATAATAATGAAACAGCAATAAGATTAAATGTTAATGAGAATTATTATCATTTAGTTCAATAAAGTCAAATCCTTTTTAAAACTCGCTGTTTCTTGCTTTATTATTGCCATAACGATAGCCTGAATTTATTGTATATAAAACTCAATTAAATAGTAGGTAATTCCGTCTATTTAACTAATAGTTAGCACAATACAAATAATTAACTGGGTTGCAATAATGTCTCTTTATTGATAATACCTAAAGGTATATTATTGAGCTAATTTTTACCGTTTTACCTATTTCTTAAATCAAGAGAGGCTTAACATGAAATTACGAAAAGTAATGATTATTGGCGTGGGTAATGTTGGATCAACAACAGCTTATACATTGGTTAACCGAGGCATTTGTGAAGAAATCGCACTCGTTGACCTCAATAAAGAGCTAGCCTATGGACATGCGCAAGACTTATTAGATGCCGCTGCTTATCGGCAAAACATGGTTAAAGTTAGCTTGCGTGAATCGACAGATTGTGCTGACATAGATATTGCCATTATCACCGTCACATCAGGCATAGCCCAAAAAAGCCGAGCCGAAGAACTTGCTGGCACATCTAAAATTGTTGCTAGCATTGTACCTAACATGATGAGTAATGGATTTAAAGGCATCTTCTTAATTGCAACCAACCCTTGCGACGCCATCACATATCAAGTCTGGAAACTATCAGGTCTACCTCGTCACCGAGTGATTGGCACAGGAGTATGGCTTGATACGGTGCGATTACGTCGATTATTGGGTGAAAAAATGGACATAGGTCCACAAAGCATTGACGCCTTTATTGTAGGCGAACATGGTGATTCACAGTTTCCTGTTTGGTCTCATTCATCAGTTTATGGTATTAATCTCAATGATTTAGAAAAAAACAAAATTGATTTTGACGAAGTGGGTAGCCAAGCTCGAAAAATGGGCTTTGAAATAGCGAATCGGAAACACTGTACCGAATACGGTATTGCCAGCACTATTACCGAAATATGCCAACATATATTCACCAACAGCCACCGAGCATTAGCGCTCAGTTGTATTTTAGACGGAGAGTATGGCTATAAAAATGTTGCTATTGGTGTCCCTGCAATTTTAGATCAGCATGGAATCAAAAAAGTGATCAAGCTTGATTTTACCGAAAATGAAAAACAACTCTTTGAAAAAAGTGTCAATATTGTGAAAGGGTATATTGATCAAATTATATAAATTGCAGTAAAAACATTTTAATACCTAGTATTATATATAAAGTATAAAATAGCTGGGAGTGGTTTGGTTTAGGACGTTTTGGCCTTTTAAAAAATAAATGGCATCTGTGCGCACGAGTTGAAGGATTTTTATACGAAATCCTATAAAGCCAAACCACACCCCCCTTCTTGACGTGCTAATCTTACTTAGTTGTCGGCATTTTTAAAGGCAATAAAAAAACAACCGGGAAAATCATTCCCCGAAGCACACCAACGTAAGCTGATTTAATCTTTAACAAAACTTTAAATTTTTTAACAAAAAACTAGCGTATTATTTTTCAACAGGTTATAATTTCATCGCTTTTAAAGCAAGGGAAAGCTCATTAGTTGAGCAGTCAATTATAAAAAATCGAAATAAAACAAAAATTTACTTGACAGGATAATCGAAATGCGCTATCATGTATGGCATCTGGCATCTGGCATCTGGCCTGCCAAACCTACGCCCTAAATCTTTTTCATTTTCACCGTAGTCGAAACCAGACTCAATTCTCATTTTTATCATCGAGTTCATTATTGAGCTTGACATCATCGACAAAGTTGTCGTTGAGGCCGAGGCTCTTATTGAGGTCGTGCTTAGCATTTGCTCCATTGTTATTATTGTCTTATTCGCAAGGTTCTCAGGCATTGTCGGCTTATACCTCAAAAGTGATTGAAGGTTCTGCTCCGTATTTAACATTTGATGGAGGTCGAACTAAGTTGACCACTACTGACATGTTATTGTCTATTAGATTGCCTGATGGTCGAATCATCACATCGTCAACTAATACATCAAGTGCCACAAATCCAATAAAGTTAATAAATGGAAGTACGCTTGGTGATATAGGCATGATAATTCCTCCATCAGTGACTTCAGTGAGTCTAGATGATTTAGTGCATCGCTATTATTTTTGGAATGATGATGATGGGGATGGTG
>NZ_WTFC01000105.1:0-331 GCF_009795795.1 Gilliamella sp. Pas-s95
TGTTCAATATCGGGAGTATTATTTTCCAGCAGCTTAGTTTTTTTGTACAACTTTTGGGGTGCAGTTCATTCGCTTTAATTCCCTTAGCTCGGACGTGGTCACTGTAACTATTTTATTCACCCAAGGTCAAAACGTCCGAAACCACTGCACCCAATCCATCCTATTCACCAACCCAAAAAGGCCTGATTTTCCGCCCAAAAATCAGTCAGAAAACATATTGATTTTATTAAAGTTTTTATTTTGTGTTTCCTGGATTCAAACATGAAGTGCAATTTTAAACACGGTGGAGTGAAGAAAGTAGAAAGGTGATTTATACTAGCTCCTTCGCACC
>NZ_WTFC01000106.1:0-328 GCF_009795795.1 Gilliamella sp. Pas-s95
TTCTTTAAACGTGCGGCAATCTGCTCTGGGCTGTAATAATGCATGAGGTATTTTTCAACTTGACGCCATACCGAAGACTCTATTGGCCTACCATTACCGCTGTTTTTTCGCCTTTTACGAGATAGCGTTACCGCTTCATGTGCTTGATAGGCTTGATTAGGTTTTGAATTTCTTTTTATCTCACGACTTATTGTCGAAGGATGTCTATTGAGTAGCTGGGCTATCTCTTTTTTATTCTTTCCAGCTTGTAATAATACGAAAATCTGGTATCTTTCCTTCCTAGAAAGGTGATTATAATGCATAGCAATCTCCAAACTGTGGTGGTGCG